>CAKRWX010000137.1 GCA_934418055.1 uncultured Lachnospiraceae bacterium | reverse complement strand
AATCTTTCTGAAGAAACTCTAATTTTCCTTACAAAGCTCTGCATTAAGAATCAAGAGCAAATGCGCTTGAAAGATGTCTTTGGAGAGATGGAATTGCGCGGTGTATATTTGGATAATCAATCCAAGGAACAGGCTGCGATTTACTACGAAAAACTCAACCTGATTGAAAAGAAGAGCGATAGTGGAGATGCAAAGTATGTCAAACGAATTCTATAATTTCATCGCAAAAAACATACTGCATTTTTTCCAGACCAGAGCTGATGAAATGCAGCCGGGTGAAAGGTACTGTCTGAAATTAGATACGCAAGAGATGGTAGCAGGCGTAGATGATGAATTGAGAAAACTTACGACCAGTAATAATATCCAAGGTGTTTTCAATTACGGTAGTGTTTACAGTACCTATACCATTTACCTAAAGCCCGATTTGGAAGTAGTAGTTGCCTCCAAAATCAATGGCATGACTGATGATTTTTTGGCAACCATCAGAAATGCAGAAATGACCGAGAATCATTTCCCGGTTTTGATGATTACTGCGTCAGCTATTGATACAATTACTAGCGGTACCGGCGATTTGTCTACTACTGGTATGCCATTTAATTCCGCAGCAATTATCGAAAAAATTAAGAGCGATATCAATGATGCTCAGTTGCCGCTTTCAGACCAAATTTTATTGAAAATGGAACTGGAGCGTAAACAAACTGATCGATTTAGCGATAAATCGTCACTTTATGAATACGCAGAATTGCTAACTGTTCTTGGCCGTGGCTATGTCAAGGAGGAAGACTATAGTAGCTTTTCTTTGCTGTATGATCCCGCCGTGCAACCTTTGCAAGACCCGAAAAAAATCAAAGATCGACTTGGCAGCAATCACCAGTTCTTTGAAGAAATTGATCGTGTTTTTAAACACGGAAATATCGAAGATGATCTCTCGTCAAAGTTTGATAAGGGATTCATTTCTCATTTGAAGGATTGCAAGAAAAAGAGTCAGTATTGGTATGAAGGCTATACATACGACATGGTGAAAAGCTCATATGACCGTATGCAAAAGAAGCTGGATAATCCCCTTCAGATTGAGGATGATGATTTTTCTTTTTACTCAGGTACTCCATTAGAGTATTCCTACCCTGTTGATGAAAAAGTTTTTATTCGTTGCGATGGAGAAACCAAGGCAAAGCGAAGAATCAAAAATATATTGCTTTACAATCCGGAGCAGCGTGACACGGTCACAATTCAGATTAACACCAATATTTCAATCAAGTCTTCTTGGATTGAGCCGATTGGACAATTCAAATTCAGTGTCTCTGGTAAAATAGTAAACATTACTCTTAGACCGAATGGTTGCACTTTCGCACAGCTCAAAATTAACGACACGAATAACCATATTACCTATACCATCAGAATTTGTGTAATTGATGTTCCTCCAGAATATTTGGAGAATATCCAAACTTGCTATACGTTTTACATTCCTAAAAATGTTAAAAATTCCGTTATTAGGGTTTCTGGGATAAAGAATGAGCTTGTCATTAACCCCAGAAGGGTCAATGAGGATTTCGAAAATATAGCTCAGGGAGGCATATATGAGTGTAGATTTGATCATACCCTGCATTTGAGATTGCATGAAGATGATATCGATTCCGATATTGGACATCTTGACTGCGTGATAAAATGCGGAACAATCCAGATTCCAATTCAAATTCAAGACGAAGCTGATAAGCCAACTGAGTTAACCGGAATCAGCGCTTTTAAACTTAAATTTTCCGAGCGAAAAAGCATAGAGTATAGAGATGGAAAGATTGTTTCTGGAACTAAAGAGTTCTTTGCCAAAGAACAGTTTCGTTCTGTTTTAGAGTTGGAAAGCCGATTCGTTGAACTTGGATGCCTTGCATTGGAGGAAACCCTTAATGGGTATTCTGAAGTTGATTTGAACGTTCCAGACAGCGTTTCAACAGCATATGCTGCACTGATTACTCAGTATAGGGAAAAAAGAACAGTACCAAGTCTGTGCTATTATGGCGAGGATGAAGATATTCTTACAGCTGCTCAAAACTATGTTGAGACAATCAAAAATGAGCTGGCTGCTATCGCATCTGGAGCAACACTAACCGCTCAGCAGAATGATTTACTGCAAGTTGGATGTGTGCTTCAAATACACGATGAACACTCAATCGCTATGAGCCCCCTGCAGCCTTTGAACATCATGTATCAACTCCAATTGATGCAAGAAGAGAATGTTGGAGATGTTCGAGATAATTTGGTGGAGAAATTGTCGCCTCTTTACCTGATACCGTATATTAAAGATTCCAATAAAGTTTTGTATCAGGCTGTAGAACGAAAAAATTCTGTTGAATGGAGATACTATGCTCCAATATCGAATCGACGCTATGCTGGGGCTCGGAGTTTTGTTTCAAAACTCGTTTGCGAGAAGATTATTCAATATCGCGATCACTTTTCCTTCCTGTTTGAGGATCTGGGTAACTGTCGGCTCTGCGTAAATCTGGTGAATATGGGAGATTGCCGTGAAGTATTTCAAGGGATGCTACGCTTTTACGATAAATGTCTCCGCGAAAATGCCGATCCAGATGATTTGTTGACTTTCGAGGTTAACATCTATTCTAACCAGGGGTGTTATAATGAATTCTCTTTGCTTGCCGATCAGGTAAAGCTGAAGGCTGCGATTAGGGAATTTGCATCGGTAGAAGATATTAGTGAACTTGCCTTGATTGCAAGCGGAAAAATCAAATGCTATTATCGTAACCCGCTCGATACAGAATATCAGTATGCGCATCTGACATTCTTTGAAATGGCCTCGTCGGAAGATACTGGTGCAAGTCGAATGGATTCAATAACGACTGGTATATCTCTTGCTGGTTTAACGTCCGGGATGCCTTCAGTTTTGAATGCAGATTGGTACAAGACCGGTTTCGGAATGAAGTATGCACGAAGCAACGATTTAACATCGCTTGCTGCTCGTTATAATGCGCTTTTCAGAGTCGCATTTTCGGGTAGCTCGTATGAAGACTCATCCTGTATATTTACAGAAATTGAGCAGGGGCAGGAAGGCCAACTCGGAAAGATCTACAAAGCATCGAACTGGGTCGTTTTTGTCGCCCCGAAGGTTGATCTTACATTCTTCCAGAAAAAGTCGACTGCTGATGATAACCTTATGATTATCCACTACAGCGACCAGTACACCTCAGCCAGCGGGTACGATGACATCACGGTAACACAAAAGTCGCAGCAGTACGACGATATCATTTCTGAGCAGCTTCAGAAGAAAGGAGTCTCCGTAAACTCAGACAATATTAATCAGATTATTAGCCTGTTTAATGCTGTCAATGGCGGCTGGATGCTAAGACTCATTACAGCAAAGAAACTGGCTGGCGCAGCTGACAGTAATTTTAGCAGAGAGAAAATGAGTATTTTGTCTGCAATCAAGCTTTGCATGGCATATTATACTCACCCTGATATTGTATGGGTGCCTATTTCGCTTGAAGAAATGCTGCGTATATCAGGCGGCGCTGGATTGTCGCAGAAAGATGGGATGCTTTCTGCTAAAAATCTTGGGTTTGAACAGAGAGCGACAAGCGATGATATTCTTTTGGTCGGTATCGAGGGCCCGAAAGATCAGATTAAAATATATTTACATCCGATCGAGGTTAAGATTGGGCAGAACCCAAGTTCTGTTCTGAACAAGGCGCGTGATCAGGCACTCAATACCTACCGAGGACTTTGGAACGCATTGTGGCCGATAGAGGGACGAGATTCATTAGAACGTAAGCTCTCTCGAAATTTCTTCATGCAATTAATCATTGTCAGCTGCGAAAAAATGAAGCTGTACAATATATATCCGGATGAAAAATGGGATGATGTTCTGGATAAATACCGTGAAGAGTTATTGAACGAGAACTATGAACTTTCAAATAGAATGGATCAATACATTGGTAAGGGAACTGTAGTATCATTTTGCTCAGATACGCTTAACAAATCTGGAAGCATAGAAAATGACATCTGTCTTCTGGATTTTCCTGAACAGTTAGGGTCTTCCTATATGGTCCTCTCTGCATCAGAAATAGAGCGTCAACTTAACTGTGATCAGACCGATCTGCCTGTGCAACTGAAGGCATTGTATAAGCACGCGGAGCAAACTAATGTGGCAAACGAGGATATTAGCATTTCAGAAAACGGCGTATCCCCTGTGCGGTCTGTTTATTCGTTTACTCCGACGGTTTCTCAGCCGTTGCAGAGAGTAGCCGAATCCGGCAGCTCGTACAGTGATAGAACTGACGAAGTAGTATCTGTACAGGGGAATAGCGAAATGGTAGCAGGTGATGAAGCATTAGAGGATGACGTCACCACACCAATTGGTATGCAAATTCAGTTTGGAACCAATACAGTAACTGGACAGCCTCTATATTGGCTACCCAATGATACAAATCAAGTATTCCATACGAATACCGGTATTATTGGAACGATGGGGACAGGTAAAACACAGTTCACTAAGTCTCTTATCACGCAGTTGTATAGAGACCAGGAACATAATATTGGCGATGAACCCCTTGGAATTCTGATTTTTGATTACAAGGGTGATTACAATGAAAGCAAGGAGGATTTTGTTAAAGCTACCAATGCAAAAATTCTTAAGCCGTATCACTTGCCGTTTAACCCCCTTGCATTGACAAAATCTAAGGTGTTTAAACCACTGTTGCCAATCCATACGGCTAATGCCTTCAAGGATACACTGTCTAAGGTGTATAATTTGGGACCGAAGCAGCAAAACACATTGTTCCAGTGCATTATCGACGCATATCAGACAAAGGGAATTATTTCTGGTAATCCAGATACTTGGAATAATGTGCCACCGACATTTGACATGGTTTATAACATCTACTCAAACGATGACGATATCAAGAAGACAGACTCTCTTGCGGCAGCAATGGATAAACTATATCAGTTCCAGGTGTTCGAAGGAGATCCCAGTCGGACTGTTTCACTGTTTGACTTGTTAAACAGTGTGGTTGTTATCGATCTATCTGGATATGATGCAGATATACAAAGTCTCATTGTCGCGATAACCCTTGATTTGTTCTATTCCAATATGCAGGCGGCAGGTTCGAGTAAGTTGAATCAGCAGTATCGTCAGTTAACAAAGTTGATTCTTGTTGACGAGGCTGATAATTTTATGTGTGAAGGGTTCCCTTCATTAAAAAAGATTCTTAAAGAGGGCCGCGAGTTTGGGGTTGGAACCATACTATCTACTCAGTTTTTGAAGCACTTTGGAAGTGGGGAAGATGACTATTCCAAGTATATCTTGACTTGGGTGGTTCATAATGTGGCCGACCTTAAAAACTCGGATGTGGATTTTGTATTTAAAACAGAGTCTAAAAGTCAGGAGGCTCAAGCACTTTTTAATGATATTAAGGGGTTGAAGAAACACCATAGCATCGTAAAGATTGGTAATGGAAGGCCGGAGTATATTCAGGACAAAGCGTTTTGGGAACTATATAACGAGCTTAATCTTTAAATAGCACCTTGTTTACATCTGCTTGGAACGCACTTTATTGGATTTGACTTTTTGACGAGCGGGCGATATACTTAAGTAGTCTACTTAAGTATATCACCCGCTTTGTGTTTTGGGGAGGAAATGATGGATTATGTATACCGATTTCCTGTAGTCAAAGGATTACAGGCAGGAAGAGAGTACTTCATTGGAATGGTTCCACTTAAGATGATTTTACGTCTTTTCCCTAATGATGAAGAATATGTACCGCCGGAATATCGAGCACAAAGAAAGCTCAATACAACAAGAATACCGGAAATCAGCAAATACATATTACAAAATAGACATGATTATGTCTTCTCAGCATTAGCTGCCTCAATTGACGGAAAATTTAAGTTTATTCCTGCGGATTTGATTTCGGATCTTGGTGTTTTAGAGGTTTCAATGGATGCTCGATTCCAAATAAATGATGGTCAGCATAGAAAGGCTGCAATTATTGAAGCGCTTAACGAAGATGAGACCCTTGGAGATGAGACAATATCTGTTGTCTTCTTTGAGGATAAGGGGTTAACTCGTAGTCAGCAAATATTCACAGACTTGAATAAACATGCCGTAAAAACATCCAATTCTATTTCTGAACTATATGATTCTCGTGATGATCTTGCTGTAGTTACCAGGAAAGTTGTGTCCTCTGTAAAGTTTATCAACGCTTTTACAGATAAAGAAAAAGATAACCTCGGTAAATTCTCTTCGAATCTTTTTACACTTAACATGTTTTATAATGCTAACAAGAAGATCGTTCAGCGAGTCGATGTTGATACAGAATGTGAGAGGTTTTTAATTGAATTCTGGTCTTGTGTATCAGAAAACATTGTTCAATGGAAGGAGCTTCTTAAAAAAGAAATTAGCAAAGTTGATTTACGAGAGAATTATATCATTACACAAGCGGTTGTTATTCAAGCACTTGGGCGCGTGGGAAACTATTTCTTTATGCATCAAAAATCAAATATGCATGCTATGCTAAAACAGCTCCAGAATATAGATTGGAAACGTTCATCGCCACAATGGCATTTGAGAACAATCCGTGCCAATGGGAGAATGATTAGTAGCGAAACCGCTGTAGTTCTTACAGCTAATGTGATTAAACAATCCTT
>CAKRWX010000136.1 GCA_934418055.1 uncultured Lachnospiraceae bacterium | reverse complement strand
GGTTATCAGTTGTTTCAGATTGATTCCAAAGATACCATGTCAATTTTATTGTTTGCCGGTACACGTTTTTTGCTGGCGGGATTTCTGGTTATTTTATTTAACAGTGTGAAAGCTGGCGGCTGGATCTGGCCAGAGAAAGGTTCTGGCTGGTCGGTGATCAAGCTTTCCCTGGCACAGACGGTGGGACAGTATTATTTCTTTTATGTAGGTCTGGCGCATGCGTCCGGTGTTCATGGAGCGATTATTACGGGAATGAATGTGTTTATCGCAATTCTGATGGCAAGTCTGGTCTTTCATTATGAGACATTGACGAAGAAAAAGGTGATCGGCTGCATTTTAGGATTTGCTGGAATTGTTGTGATGAATCTGCAGGGAGCTGGCGGAGACGATATGTTCCGGTTCTCCTTTATGGGTGAGGGATTTGTATTTCTGGCACAGCTGTTCTATGCCATTTCCAGTGCATTAATTAAGAAATATTCGAAAAAATATAATGTAGTAACCATGAGTGGATACCAGTTTATGGCAGGCGGTGTAATCCTGATTCTGATCGGAATCATGGGCGGCGGAAGTATCGCAGGTGGTCTGGTGCGGGATGGTGCATTTACCATGAGTATCGCAGTTCCGGCGGTAGCGCTTCTCCTTTATATGGCGATGATCTCTGCTGTAGCCTATACATTATGGGGCGTACTGTTAAAATATAATCCAGTCAGCCGGGTATCGGTGTTTGGGTTTATGAACCCGGTATTTGGAGTTCTGCTTTCTGCACTGATTCTGGGCGAAAGCGCGCAGGCGCTATCTATTTATGCTCTGGCAGCCCTGGTGCTGGTCAGCCTGGGAATTTATGTGGTAAATAAGCCAGAACGGCAGGCGTAATGTTGAGAATTGATATAACTAAACATAAATAAAGAAGGAATGACAAATGAAATTCGCAAAGAGGATGGATCGTTTTGGAGAAGGAGTATTTTCAAAGTTAGCTGAGATCAAGAAAAGAAAACTGGAGGCAGGAGAGCAGGTGATCGATTTGAGCATCGGTGCGCCGAACATTCCTCCAGTAGAGCGGATTCGTAAAATTTTAAGCGAAGAGGCCATGAAACCGGAGAATTATATTTATGCCATCAGTGATCAGAAAGCGCTTTTGGAGGCGGTTTCTGACTGGTATCAGAGACGATATGGTGTGACACTGGATCCGGAGACGGAAGTTTGCTCTTTACTGGGGTCTCAGGAGGGATTATCCCATATTGCCATGACCATTGTGGATGATGGAGATCTGGTGCTGGTTCCGGACCCATGTTATCCGGTATTTGCGGATGGTCCGGTGTTAGCCGGTGCGGAACTTTATTATATGCCGCAGAAAAAGGAAAATGGTTATCTGATCCAGTTAAGGGAGATCCCGGAAGAGATTGCAAGACGGGCGAAATTTATGGTGGTTTCTTATCCAAATAACCCGACAGCGGTGATGGCACCGGACAGTTTCTATGAGGAACTGGTAGCATTTGCGAAAAAATATGACATAATTGTGCTTCATGATAATGCATACAGTGAATTGGTATTTGACGGAAAGACCTGCGGCAGCTTTCTGCAGTTCCCAGGAGCAAGAGAAGTAGGCGTGGAGTTTAATTCTCTCTCTAAAACTTACGGTCTTGCAGGAGCAAGAATCGGTTTCTGTGTTGGCAATCATGAGGTGGTAGAGAAGCTGAAAACTTTGAAATCCAACGTGGATTATGGGATGTTCCTTCCAATTCAGAAGGCAGCTATCGAGGCGATTACCGGAGACCAGTCCTGTGTGGCAGAGACAAGAGCAGCTTATGAGCACCGCCGCGATGTACTGTGTGATGGATTAAACGGGATCGGCTGGACTATGAAAAAGCCGGAAGCAACCATGTTTGTCTGGGCAAAGATTCCAGAAAAATTCACAAGTTCTGAGAAGTTCGCCATGGAGCTGGTAGAAAGAACGGGAGTTCTGGTAACACCGGGAAGCGCATTTGGGCCATCTGGAGAAGGACATGTGCGGATGGCACTGGTGCAGGATGATGAGGCTCTTCATGCTGCAATCCAGGCGATTGATGAAAGCGGAATCTTAAAGTGAGAAATCGAATGACAAAGCAAAGGGAAATGAACCGCAGAAAATGGTTATGGACAGCGGTGACGGTGCTGTATGTGCTGTTTATTTTCCACAATTCTGCGACTGTAGCGGTGGAATCCTCCAGGCAGAGTGGCCGGGTGCTGGCGCTTGCGAAGGAGTGTCTGGCTGGTCTGGGAGTTGAAAGCGGATGGCTGAGCGAGCATTTGATTCGGAAAACAGCCCATTTTCTGGAGTACAGCCTTTATGGGGTGCTTCTGTGGAATTGCCTTGGGACTTATGAACTGCGTGGTAAACTGCGCGGGGTTACCCTTCTGTGGCTGGCTATGCTGATTCCGTTTGTAGATGAGACGATCCAGTTGTTTACAGAGGGACGTTCGGGACAGATCAGTGATGTATGGCTGGATATGTCCGGTGTGTTGTTTGGTACCTGTCTGGCGGTTGGTTTTGGTTGTTTTCTGACCAGGTGGAAGAAAATGGCTGGAAAGAACTGTGGGACAGAGAATAGGGGAATCAATGAAAATGACAGAATTTCTGGTAAAACATTTCGTGAAAAACTATGAAAAGGTTTCGGATGTGGAGGTCCGGACCGCGTATGGGATACTTGCAAGCTTTGTGGGGATCGGGTGCAATCTGATCCTGTTTGCAGCGAAACTGGCAGTGGGACTGGTGATCAACAGTATTTCCGTTATGGCAGACGCATTTAATAACTTATCCGATGCGGCATCTTCCATCATCGGTTTTGTCGGAGTGAAAATGGCAGAGAAGCCGGCAGATGAGGACCATCCATTTGGACATGGGAGGATCGAGTATATATCTGCTTTTATTGTAGCTTTTATTGTCATACAGGTCGGTTTTTCTTTATTTAAAACTTCCATTGACAAGATCCGCAATCCAGAGTCCATGACCTTCAGCCTGGTATCGGTGCTGATCCTGGTGATGTCCATTGGTGTAAAACTGTGGTTAGCATTGTTTAACCGTTCTTTAGGAAAAAGGATTCAGTCTACGGTGATGATGGCAACCGCAGCAGACGCTTTGGGTGATGTGATGACCACCTCGGCAACCATTCTTTCCGTGATCATCTTCGGTGTGACTGGCTGGAATCTGGATGGATTTTTTGGTCTGGCAGTGTCGGTGCTGGTTATGATCGCCGGAGTGAATATTGCAAAAGATACCCTGACACCATTGATCGGAGAGCCGATCGACCCGTCGATTTACCATGAGATTACAGAATTTGTGGAAAAGTATGACGGAATCATCGGGACTCATGATCTGATCGTCCACAATTATGGACCAAGCCGCAGTATGGCTTCCATTCATGCGGAGGTACCGAATGATGAGCCGATTGAAAACAGTCATGAAATTATCGATAAGATCGAGAGGGACTGTGCGAAACAGCTGGGAATTTTCCTGGTGATCCATATGGATCCGGTGGAAATCCGGGATGAAAAAACCATCCATTTGAAAATGATGGTCCAAGAGATCTTAGCTGGTCTGGACTCCAGGCTGACGTTTCATGATTTCCGGGTGGTGAATGGTCAGAAGCATCGAAATGTGATTTTTGATCTGGTGGTACCGCGAGAGTATAATGATGCCATGCGGGGGACAATAAAGAAGAAGATTTCCGATGAAGTAGCGAAGAAGAATCCAGATTGCAGCTGCGTGATCACTGTGGAGAATAGTTTTTGTGTGGAAGCTTCGGAAAAGAATGCAGAAAAGAATGCTGAATAGAATGGAAGTGATCCCGTGAAAGGGAAGAAAACAAATCAGGAAGCTCATGAGAGTAAGCGCCGGGAAGAAGAGGCGTGTCTGGAAGAACAACAGAAAATAGAAGAAACAGCATCCGGGCAGGATGTGACGGAAAGCCGGTCAGAATACGACCGGCTTTTATTATTGGTAAAAAAAGGAAACACACAGGCATTTGGTGAATTTTACGAAAAAACCAGGGGACAGGTTTATGGGTATGCCTACCGCATGCTGCAGCAGTCCCAGGATGCGGAGGAGGTGGTCCAGGAAACCTATCTGAAGATATGGAAAGAGGCAGCGTCCTATGAATCCGATGGAAAGCCTATGGCCTGGGTATTTACCATTGCAAGAAATTACTGTTACATGAGTTTAAGAAAGCGTCAGAGGCTTTCGGAGGAAAGCTTTGAGGAGCTCCAGGAGCAGGAAGGAAAGGAAGAACCGGGGGAGCTGTGCCAGGAGCTTGAACTGGCTCCGGAGAGGCAGACGTTATTAGATGCCCTGATGCAGTTAAATGAGAAGGAACGGCAGATCGTTCTGCTCCACAAGGTATCCGGCATGAAACACCGGGAGATCGCAGAGATGTTTCAGATGCCAATCTCCACGGTTTTATCGGTTTACCACCGGGCTATGAAAAAATTATGGGAAAGAATTGAAAAAAGTAGTTGACAAATCGTGATTTTCAGTGTTTAATTATTTTATTCAATTATCACTTTATCATGCTACCATGATAAACTAATACTTAGGTTTGAGGAGGTAACGATTATGAAAAAGACATTCGTAGCTGGAGCATTAGCATTTACCATGGCGGCAGCTTTTTTAAGCGGCTGCGGCAGTAACACACAGACAAAGGCAGCTAACCGGCTGGAAGAGATTCAGCAGAGAGGTTACATTGAAGTTGCTACCGAACCTTATTTCGCACCAAATGAATTTATTGATTCTTCCAAGAGTGGTGATGAGCAGTATGTGGGAAGTGATATTGAGATGGCGAAATACATCGCAGATAAACTTGGTGTGGAGTTGAAGATCGTTCCACTGGAGTTTGCGGCAGTATTAAGTAGTGTGACAGAAGGAAAATATGATTTAGCTATTTCCGCATTGGCATATACACCAGAGCGGGCAGAAGCTATGAACTTATCCAATGGCTATTATTTTGATGAGGAAGAGGATGGCTATGGACTCCTGGTACGGGAAGAGGATGTGGATAAATATCCTGATGCAGCGTCCCTGGCAGATGC
Source organism: uncultured Lachnospiraceae bacterium (assembly GCA_934418055.1). GTDB lineage: Bacteria > Bacillota > Clostridia > Lachnospirales > Lachnospiraceae > UBA3402. The sequence continues at coordinate 1,593 of CAKRWX010000136.1, read as the reverse complement.
GGTGATCGTGATCCAGAGCGGATCGCTGCAGGAGTCGATGGTGACCAAACAGGTTCCGGCATATAAGGAACTGAAAAGGGTATCGGCTACTACCGATGGTTTCCTGATGGTCCAGGAAGGAAAAGCAGATGTGGCGGCAACCGCTATGGGAACTGCAAGATTGTACGCAGAGGCCAATCCTGGTGTAACAGTTGCCAATAATTTCCGGTTTGCAGTGGATAAAGAAACGGATGGAACCAGAATCGGCATTCCAAAGGGAGAAAAAGAGCTGACCGATAAGATTAATGAGATCGTTGATGAACTGGTAGAGTCCGGACAGTACAAAGCATGGTATGACGAGTACGAAGAGTACGCAAAATCTCTTGGTATTGAGTAAAGAAAAGAAGCATTAGACGAAAAACCGACAGAAAGGTAATGGAGCAGGATGATTGAGAGTATCGTTAAGATTTGGGCAAAATATGATTACGTGTTCTTAAATGGTTTGTGGGGAACCTTATGGCTGGCATTTGTCACCGTACTGTTCGGAACTATTTTAGGAACTCTGGTGGCTCTGTTAAGACTTTCCAGATGCAAAGTCTTTCAGGCACTGACAGGAGCGTACATAGAAGTTCTCAGGGGCACTCCGATCCTGCTCCAGTTATATTTCTTCTGGCTGCTGCTTCCAAAGGTACTGCCGTTTAAGGTGTCTGATACGGCATGTATCATCGTGGCATTGGTGATCAACAGCAGTTCTTACGTGGCAGAGGTGATCCGTGCAGGTATCCAGGCAGTGGATAAAGGACAGATGGAGGCAGCAAAGAGCCTTGGTCTTTCCAATAAAAATGCTATGCGTTATGTGATTCTTCCACAGGCAGTGAAGAACATTCTTCCAGCTTTAGGTAATGAGTTTGTTGTGATGGTAAAAGAGACTTCTCTGGCTTCCGTATTCTTTGTTGGAGAGCTGATGACTTCCTACAAGACAGTGCAGTCTACTACATTCCTGGCGATTCCGTCCCTGACGATCGTAGGTATCATTTATTTTATCCTGAATTTTATTCTGACCAAGATCTTAAAGGTTGTCGAGAGGAGGCTGCAGGCCAGTGACTAAGCAGGTACAGGATCGTGAGATCATCAAAGTAGAAAATTTATGCAAAGGTTTTGGAGAGCTGAAGGTGCTCCGCAATATCAACCAACATGTGAACATGGGAGAAGTGGTGTCCATCATTGGCCCAAGCGGAAGTGGAAAAAGCACTTTTTTGCGGTGTCTGAACCTTCTGGAAGTGCCGGACAGCGGTAAAATCACATTTGAAGGAGTAGAGATCACCGATAAGAAGATCGATATTGATAAACATCGCCAGAAAATGGGTATGGTGTTTCAGCATTTTAATGTGTTTCCAAACATGACAGTGCTGGAAAATATCACCCTGGCCCCAGTTCTGGAGAAGAAAGTGCCGAAAGAACAGGCACAGAAAGAAGCGGAGGAGCTGTTAAAGAAAGTAGGGCTTCTGGAGAAAAAGGATGAATATCCGAGAAAATTATCCGGAGGACAGAAGCAGCGTCTTGCGATCGTCCGTGCCATGGCCATGAAGCCGGATGTGATTCTCTTTGATGAAC
>CAKRWX010000135.1 GCA_934418055.1 uncultured Lachnospiraceae bacterium | reverse complement strand
TCGCACCGATGCCCAGAGAATCGATCACAATCGTAAAGATTCTTTTATATTTTTTCATAGATACTCTCCTTTACACCGAAAAAAGAGGGAAACTTTGTCCCCTCTTTTTATTATATAGCTTTTTCTAAAATTTGTCGATTTATTCTTTTCTTATTTTTCTGATTCTTTTCCCGATTCTTTTCCTGATTCTACTCTGCTTCTTCCACCATCTCTTCCACAACCGGCTCCAGCTCTTTTTCCAATTCCTTTATCGGATTCCATTTCTCCGTGAAATAGAAATACAGAGACATGATCGTGGCAATCGTCCAACCGATCGGCCAGGACAGCCATACACCCACTGTGCCAAACATCGCTGACAGGACAAAGGACAGGACTACCCGGAGAATCAGATCCGTAAAGGTTGCGATCATAAAGTAAGTCATGGCCCCGGCGCCGCGAAGAACGCCATCCGCCATTAATTTCATGGATACTACAAAATAGAACGGAGCTACGATTCTCAAGAACTGAACACCGGTGCTCATAGCCAGAGTACCACCTTCATCCATGAACAGCGAGATCATCTGCGTTCCCAGGAAGAAAAACAGTACAAAAAATGGTACTGCCACCATAAGCGCCATCTTGACTCCGGCTTTGTATCCTTTCTTGACACGGTCGATGGCTCCGGCGCCCACGTTCTGGGCAGTAAAGCTGGACAGACCATTTCCCAGGGTCGTAAAGGAAGTAATGGTAAAGGTATTTAATTTTACTGCTGCAGAGTATCCGGCAATGACGGAAGAACCATAGCTGTTGATGATACCCTGGATGAAAATATTACCGATGGAGATAAAGCTCTGCTGTAAAATACTTGGTACTGCGATCAAAGATACTTTCTTTAACATTTCCCCAGAGAAAAATCTCACCTCGCCCCTGGTTTTAACCCCTTTTAAACGGCCTAACAATGTGATAAACGCCAATACGCAGGCAATGCCCTGTGCGATAAAGGTAGCCCATGCAACACCGGCTACGCCCCACGGGAAGATCGCTACGAAAATATAATCAAGAATCACATTTCCTACCGAAGAACCAATTAAAAAGTACAGCGGTGTCTTGGAGTCTCCTAAGGACTGAAAGATTCCGGTACAGATATTATATAGGAAGAGGAAGAAAAAGCCTCCGATATAAATACTCAAGTACAGAGAACCGTCTGCGAAAATATTATCCGGTGTCTGGATCATGTGCATCAGTCCCTTAGTTCCTATCAATCCCAGGACCGTCAACAGAATTGATAACACAGCAGAAGAAGTAAGCGTCGTATAAACCGCTGTTTTCATTTTCTCATACTCTTTTGCGCCAAACAACTGTGAAATCACAACAGAACATCCGATATTGCTGCCTACCGCAATAGCCATGAAAATCATGGTGATCGGGTACGAAGCTCCTACTGCCGCCAACGCATCCTCTCCTGCAAATTTACCGGCGATCACACTGTCTGCTATGTTATACATCTGCTGGAAAATGACACTGACAAACATCGGAATGGAAAATTTCCATAATACTTCTTCTGGTTTTCCAACTGTTAGATCTTTAACCATTTTTCTCTCTCCCCTGTCTCTTTCATATTTCTTTTTCTTGTATTTTGCATCGGCTGATATTATACTACAGATAGATTGATAAATATAATGATATATTTTGTCATTATCCCTAAAATTTTTCTATGGATAAGGAGACAACTACATGAACTTTGAGACTTACCGGATTTTCTATTATACTGCCAGATATAAAAATATTACCGGTGCTGCCAAAGCCCTGTTTCTGACTCAGCCCACCGTCAGCCACGCCATCGCCGGTCTGGAAAAGGAACTGGGCTGTCAGCTTTTCATCCGCTCTAAAAAGGGAGTTCAGATGACACCGGAGGCAGAGCTTTTGTATCGCCATTTATCAAAAGCATTCCAGCACGTGGAAGACGGAGAACAGTCCTTGCGCGATCACCTGTCCCTGTCCGAAGGGCAGATCCGCATCGGTGCCAGCGAGACCACCCTGCACTATTTTCTTCTTCCTTATTTAGAACAATTTCGTGCCGCTTATCCTCATATCCGGCTGAAAATCTCCAATACCACCACTCCGGCGGCACTTCACGCATTAAAGGAGCACGCCATTGATTTTGCAGTGATCATCGCACCGGTAGCGGATGATTCCATTGAAATCCACGAATTACTGGAAATCAGGGATATTTTCATCGCCGGTCCCCAATTTTCCCAGTTAAAAGACACACCGCTTCATCTGTCCGATCTAAACGCTTACCCTATCGTTTCCATGGAACCAGGTACCGGAACCAGGGAACATCTGGAGCACATATTTGCCAGCTTTGGCTGTCACCTCACACCAGATATCGAGCTGGCCACCACGGACCTGATCACCCCCATGGTCTCTCACAACCTTGGAATCGGGTTTGTACCTTATTCTTTCGCAGAAAGCAGCCTGAGCAATGGCTCTGTCTTTCAGCTAAATATCGTCGATCCGATTCCCAGACGCTCCATCTGTATTGCTGTAAACAAAGAATTTCCATTATCTGTGGCAGCCGGGAAAATGGTGGGTCTGCTGGGAGTAACATAATTTTACTTGAAAAATCACTTTTCAAAAACTATACTGTGACTAAAGATATTACTTGGATTTTTTATCAGAAAGGAAGGATTTCCATGACACAATCTCATCGCACCAGGCTGGAAAACTCTTGTATTCTACTGTTGTTTCTTTTTTCACTTGGTATGTTCCTTTTCAGCTTTCTGCATCATTCTCCGGCAGAAGCAGCTCTTTTCATCGGTACTGAAATGGACTGGATGGTTCAAAGAGCCCTTTCCCTGGTATTGATCTGTCTCTGCCGCCAGCTGAAAAAGCGGAAACGGGCCGCGCTTGATACGGCGCTTGTACTATTTCTTCTCAATATCGTCCGCAGCTTTCCACAGCTTACCAGCCCCAGACATCTGATAAGCGGCCTGGTAAGTCTGCTGTTATTCCTGTTATTCTTTCATTTCCGCTCTGACTTCTGCTGCCCAGCATCCAAAGCAGACCAGAAAAGAGGATTCTCCATCCTCCTTCTCAGTTTTCTTGGCGTGATTGCCAATGCTGCCATCAGCTATCATTATCTGAGCCCGCTCCTCGGCACTGGAGGTCATACCATTTTGAACAGCCTGACGGAAAGCCTGTCCATTCTTTTCGGAAACGGAAGCACACTATCTGTCCCTCACAACGCCCAAATCCTGGAACTGACGCTTTTCTGGTTTAGCTGGTGCTGTATTCTTGCTGCCTTTCTCTATACCGTGCGTCCATGGATTGCAGCCTCTTCCAGACATGAAAGTGATCTGCAGCACGCCAGGACTCTTCTAAACCTATACGGCCAGAATAACTGCTCTTATCTGGCCCTGGAGGACGATAAGCAACTGTACTTTGGCCATCAGGTAGACGGTGTCATCCCTTACGGCGTTGTGGGAGATACCATCATTGTCAACGGTGATCCCGTCTGTGCAGATGATGATTTTCCTGTTCTTTTGCAAGAATTCCGGGAATTTTGTGAAAAAAGTGCCCACAAATTGTTCTTTTTAAGTGTCACCGATCACTTTCTGGACGAATACAAACGCCAGGGCTTTGGCTATGTAAAATGCGGCGAAGAAGCCCGCTTCTCTCTTGCCGACTATGAGATCAGCGGCAAAAAGGGAGCAAAAATGCGCATGAATATCAACCATGCAAAAAAAGCAGGTGTTACCATCCATGAATATTGTCCTCTGACCAACCGTGATCCGGATATCGAAGCAGCCTTTGACCGCGTCACTCATGAATGGCTGGGACAGAAAAAAAGTTCTCTGCTGTCTTTCACCATGGGAACCGTCGGATTCGATCATCCCATGGACAAACGATATTTTTATGCAGAAAATGCCGAGGGCAAAATTGTTGCTTTCATTGCCTTTGTTCCATTTCTCGGCAAGGACGGCTATATGGCAGATGTCACACGCCATGGAAATGATGCCCCAGGTGGTGTCATGGAAACCATCATTTATGAAGCGTTCCAGGCTTTCCGTGAAGAGAGCGTCCATTATGGCAGTCTCGGCGTGGCTCCGCTTGCCGGACTGGATGATGAAAAAGCAGGACTAGTAGAGCAATTTCTCCGCTTTATCTACAACCATCTGAATGACTGCTATGGTTTTAAAGACCTATACCGTGCCAAGGAAAAGTACAGTCCGACAGAATGGCTTCCTGCATATTACGTCTATCTGCCCAAACATCCAACTCCAGATATGTTTTACGCAGTCGTGAAAATCCAGAATCCGGATTCCATTAAGGAAGGCATCGGATCCATTTATCATGGTTTGAAAGAACATTTTTCTTTCCCAGGGAAATCAACATCATGAGTAACCGAAAAAATGATTGGAATCACAAAAACATATGGAACCATGGTTATGTGACCACTCCACAGGCCCATTTATATTATGAAATCTCCGGACACGGCACGCCCATCCTGTTTCTACATGGAAACAGCCAGTCCCACCACATTTTTCATTCCTATGCCCACAAACTTCAAGGTTCTTATCAGGTGATCCTGATGGACAGCCGCGGACATGGGTTTTCCCATTTAAAAGATTCCTGGGCCAACCGCCTGTTTACCATTCATGATATGGCCCTGGATGTCGCTGCCCTTCTGGACAAGCTTCATATCTCCAAAATCATTCTCTTTGGCTTCAGTGACGGCGCCAACATTGCCCTGGAGTTTTCCAGTCTCTACCCCGAACGGACTCTGGCCGTGATCTCTGCCAGCGGAAACGCACTGCCTCATGGCTTGCGTCTTCCCATCCGCCTGGCAGCCAGATTTACCGGACGGATTTTCAGAACAATAAAGAAATTGGTCCCAGGAGGACCACTTCGTCAATCTCTTACAAACTGGCAACAGTTAAACTCCCTGCTGACAGACTCCCCATCCATCTCCGCTGACCGTCTCCATCAGATCACAGCCCCTGTCCTTCTGATTGCCGGAACCCGGGATCTGATCAAAACCTCTCACACCAACTGGATGGCATCACAGATTCCTGATTGCCAGCTCTATCTGGTAGAGGGCGGAACCCATCAGGTGATCTTTTTACGGGAATCCGAATGTTGGAAGGTGATTTGGAATTTTTTGAAAAATATCCCCCCACTTCCCATGCGCAACGCAAATAATAGCTGAATCTTATCGATGATGGAACACGGACTTTCCTTTTCCTTTAAATATCTTTGCAATTTTCGGTTATTTCGAGTATACTTGATTTATACTTAAATGTTTCAATCTGTCTCATTACCATATTTTTATGAAAAGAGGGTGTATTTATGGAATTTAAAGAAAAAAAGAGATGTTTATTTCTGGGGCTTCCACTGACTTTTACCACCTACACCATTACCGAAGAGCTTGTTACCATCGATCAGGGATTCTTAAGCCGCAAAGAAGATGACTGCTACATGTATAAAATCCAGGATGTGACCCTGACTACCAGTTTTCTCGAACGTATCGTCGGACTTGGGACCATCATCTGTAACACCGGTGACGTCACCCATCCAAAACTGGAGCTGACGCATATTAAAAATGCGCGGGCAATTAAAGATTTTATCCTTCAGCAGTCTGAAGACCAGCGCCTAAAACGCCGGACGCTGAATACCCAGAATATCGGGGCAATGCCAGATCACGATTGCGATATGCATGATGATTGTGGGATGCCGCATATGTATTAATATGATTACTCCCCTGGAATTAGGCTGAAAAGAGTTAAATTCCAGGGTGGGTCTAAACTCCTACAACGGGGGTGACTTACAAATTTTTCAAATATTCCTCAACATTCTGATACCATATTCCTTCGACCATCTGATTCTCGCCCCGATAAAGCACCGTTTTTTTCGTAATCGAACCATATCTATGTTCAGTCTGCGCACATTTTTCTTGATCAATCAAGTGACGATACTGATATTTAACCACCTCCGCACTATGCTTAATCTCAAAAATCTGACATGCGGCATCATTGGGATCAAATACTACCATATCAAACTCTCCAATTGGAAACTGAAGCACAAACACCTGCTTTCCTGGATTCGCCATTTTTGTTTCCAGTAAAACGATATCTTCCAGCATCCGCCCTTTTATTTCATTTAAAATCCGTTCCTGTATCGCATTTCGTTCTGGCAAAGATAAAGAATTAAATATTTCATCCAACAATAAGCTACGAATTAAAGCATCTGCCTGAGCATAACGGAGTCCCGGCTGCGCTATGACAGTCCTTTGAGTCTTAATTCCAACATTCGGCAAATGCATCACATCAATCTTCTGTGTGAGGTCAAGCAAATTCAAATATTCCTCTATCTCCGCTGCATGAAGATCATCAAGTTCTACTTGCTGTTCCTTTTTATTTCGAATTTTAAGTAATTTTCTTAAGTTATCTGTTACCTCAGCCACATCCACACGATCAAGAATATCTGTTGGATTTTTCCGATCCCTACGCAAATTAGATGCTGAAATTCCAAAATCATGGGATTTAAAATCCTGCGTTAAAACTTCCAGTGTAAAGCGATGATTGATATCTTCCACAACACGATTGATCGCACTGGTCAACTCATTTTTGTCATATAAATCCCGCAAATGTTGAAAATGATTCTCATACTGATAGCATCGCAAAGAATGCTGAATATTTC
>CAKRWX010000134.1 GCA_934418055.1 uncultured Lachnospiraceae bacterium | reverse complement strand
ATGGCGGAATAGCTCAGTTGGCTAGAGCACACGGTTCATACCCGTGGTGTCGAGAGTTCAAATCTCCCTTCCGCTACGAGCAAAAGAAAGGCAACTTGAGAAATTCAGGTTGTCTTTCTTTTTTTGTGTTGTCTTTCTTTTTTTGTTAGGAATCTTTGTTTTTTTCATTGAAAAAAACCAGTTATGTGGCGTATAATGGTGTGGAATTATTTTAAAAATACCATCACCTTTGCTATGGCGCTCCAGGTTTCGGGGACAGACCATATGAAAGAATGGATAAAACGAGGAAAATGGTTATGAAAGAACAGGTAAAAGATTTTCTGGTCATGACAGGCGGTACTGCCATCGTGGCGGCAGCAGTGTTTTTCTTCCTGGTGCCAAGCCATGTGTCCGTGGGCAGCATCTCCGGTCTGGCAGTGGTGTTGGAAAATTTCATTCCCCTGCCGATCTCAGCGATCACTATGATCTTGAATGTGGCACTGCTGATCGTGGGATTTTTGTTTATCGGCAGGGAATTTGGTGGAAAAACGGTATATACGTCGTTCTTACTGCCGGTGGTAATCGGAATTCTGGAGAAATTATTTCCTAATAACAGTTCCATGACAGGAGATCCGTTCCTGGATATGCTCTGTTATGTGTTTGTGGTCAGCATCGGGCTTTCGATTTTATTTAACTGCAACGCCTCTTCGGGTGGACTGGATATCGTGGCGAAGCTGATGAATAAGTACCTGCGTATGGATCTGGGAAAGGCCATGGCTCTGTCCGGTATGTGTGTGGCGTTGTCATCGGCTCTGGTGTACGATAAGAAGATCGTGGTGCTCAGTGTGCTGGGCACGTATCTCAATGGACTGGTGCTGGATCATTTCATTTTTGGTGCCAAAGTGAAACGGAGGGTCTGCATTCTGTCCAAAAAGGAAGAAGAGATCCGGAATTTTATCATCAAGGAGCTGCATAGCGGAGCGACCATCTATGAGGCCATCGGGGCTTATGATTTTCAGCCTCACCGGGAGATCATTACCATCGTGGACAAGCATGAGTACAGCAAATTGATGAGTTACCTGATGAAAACGGACAGGGAGGCATTTATCACTGTTTATACGGTAAATGAGATTATTTATCGCCCGAAGCCTTAAAAATGTGATACCAGGGTCATGAGGATAAAAAACCTTTGTGGGTAAGCCCGCATTGGCATCTAGTTCTTTTGACTCTGGTATTATTTTATGATATACTAAAGGGAACAAAAGACAGGAGGCTTGCCATGTATAGTTTTATCGTGAACCCGAATGCCAGCGGTGGACGGGGAGAGAGGATATGGCGAAAGCTGGAGAAACAGCTTAAGCACCTGGGGGTACCGTATGAAGCATTTGTGACAGAGAAAACAGGAGATGCCAGGAGGCTGGCCTGTGACCTGACAGAACACCAGAGAGAACCCAGAATTCTGATTGCTGTAGGTGGGGATGGAACCGTCAGCGAAGTGCTGGACGGCATTTCTTTTTGTGGTCCGGTGACGCTGGGATACATTCCAACAGGATCGGGAAATGATCTTGCCAGGAGTTTGCGGCTTCCTAAGAGCCCGTCCCGCTGTCTGAAGAAGATCATGAATCCTAAATATCATAAATTATTGGACTATGGCGTGCTCTCCTATGGGGATCATCTGACCCACCGCCGTTTTATGGTCAGTACCGGAATTGGTATGGATGCTATGGTGTGCCAGGATATTCTGCATTCCAAGACGAAGCGGGGATTAAGCAAGGTGGGGCTGGGCAAACTCAGTTATATGCTGGTGGGAGCCAAACGGATTTTATTTACCAGACCGGTGAAGGGATATCTGGTGCTGGATGGCGCGCAGAAGGTAGAATTTAACCATATTTATTTTGTGGCAGTCCATAATCATCCATATGAGGGCGGAGGTTTCCGGTTTGCGCCGGGGGCAGATCCTGGAGACGGCAGATTAAATGTCTGTGTGATCCATAGCGCCAGCCGCCTGCGGGTACTAAAGCTTTTGATCAGCGCATTGTTTGGCATGACCAAGAAGAAAAAGAATCGGATCCGATGTTATACCTGTCAGGAAGTGGAAATTCATATGGATCAGCCTATGGCAGTCCATGCGGACGGAGAGGATTGTCTGTGTCAGAAGGATATCCATGTGCGGTGCATACCGCAGAAGCTCCGTATGATCGTGTAAGGCGGAGACTGTCGGATAAGACTCAAACATCATGATAATAGAAGAAAAAGAGAGGAATGGAACATGCGAATTGGACAGGGATATGATGTACACCGCCTGGTGGAAGGGCGGGATCTGATCCTGGGGGGCGTTACGGTTCCTTATGAAAAAGGACTTTTGGGACATTCAGATGCAGATGTGCTGGTTCATGCGGTGATGGATGCGCTGCTGGGTGCGGCGGCACTTGGCGATATCGGACAGCATTTTCCGGATACAGATCCTGCGTATAAAGGCATTTCCAGTATCAAGCTGCTGGAAGCGGTAGGAAAGCTGCTGGAAGAGAAGGGATACGTGATCGAGAATATTGACGCTACCATCATTGCCCAGCGACCGAAACTGGCGGCCTACCGTCCACAGATGGCGGAGAATATCGCCCATGCGTTAAAGCTTCCGGTGGACCGTGTCAGTGTGAAAGCCACCACGGAAGAGGGGCTTGGATTTACGGGAACCGGAGAGGGAATTTCTTCTCAGGCAATTACCTTATTGACATCGGTAGAGGATTATTGCTATGATGACAGAATGAAGCCACAGGGCTGCTCTGGATGTCAGGGCTGCGCCGGGCAAAAATAGAGAAGGGGAAGATTATGAAGATTTTTAATACACTGACCAGAAGAAAAGAAGAATTCGTTCCGTTAGAGCCGGGCAAAGTGAAGATGTATGTCTGCGGCCCTACTGTTTATAATTTTATCCATATCGGCAATGCAAGACCGATGATCATTTTTGACACCGTCCGGAGATATTTTGAGTACAAGGGTTATGAGGTCAACTATGTATCCAATTTTACAGATGTGGATGATAAGATCATCAAGAAAGCCAATGAGGAGGGTGTCGATCCGTCCGTGATCTCTGAGCGCTACATCGCAGAGTGCAAGAAGGACATGGCGGCGCTGAATGTAAAACCGGCCACCACCCATCCACAGGCAACCAAAGAGATTGGCGGCATGCTGGATATGATCCAGACGCTGATTGACAAGGGACATGCCTATGTGGCAGAGGATGGAACTGTTTATTTCCGTACAAAATCCTTTAAGGAATATGGTAAATTATCCCATAAGAATATTGACGAGTTACAGTCTGGTTTCCGTGAGATCAAGGTCACTGGTGAGGAAGGCAAGGAAGACCCGAATGATTTCGTTCTGTGGAAACCGAAAAAAGAAGGAGAGCCATACTGGGAGTCTCCATGGTGCAAGGGCCGTCCAGGCTGGCATATTGAGTGTTCTGTCATGTCCAAGCGTTATTTAGGTGACCAGATCGATATCCATGCAGGTGGCGAGGACCTGATTTTCCCTCATCATGAGAATGAGATCGCCCAGTCCGAGTGTGCCAACGATAAGACATTTGCAAACTACTGGATGCACAATGGCTTCTTAAATATTGACAATGTGAAAATGTCCAAATCCCTGGGCAATTTCTTCACCGTTCGTGAGATCACAGAAAAATATGATCCGCAGGTGCTGCGTTTCTTCATGTTGAGCGCCCACTACAGAGGACCGTTAAACTTCAGTGCAGATCTGATGCAGGCATCCAAGAATGGTCTGGATCGTATTTTAAATGGTGTTGAAAAATTATGTGATCTGGAGAAGAAGGTGGAAGCCAAAGGCATGAGCCAGGAAGAAGAGGCAAAGGTAGCAGAGGCTAAGAATCAGATCCAGAAGTTTGAGGCGGCCATGGAGGACGACTTTAACACTGCTGACGCCATCACCGCTATTTTCGAACTGGTAAGACTCAGCAACTCCACTGCCAATGAGACAGCCAGCAAGGAATATGTGACTTACTTAAAAGAAACCATCGAGAAGCTGTGCGATGTTCTGGGCATCATCACGGAGAAGAAGGAAGAGGTCTTAGATGAGGAGATCGAGGCTCTGATCCAGGCACGCCAGCAGGCGAGAAAAGAGAAAAATTTCGCTCTTGCAGATGAGATCCGTGGCAGATTATCCGACATGGGCATTATCCTGGAAGATACCAGAGAAGGTGTAAAATGGAAGAGAGCGTAAAGAATCTGGAGCAGGAGCAGCCATGCGGCGAGATGGAAAATGCCATGGAACAGGAACAGCAGGCTCCCATGGATTTTCTGGTTCACTGCAAGCAGGCTCTGAGACTGGAAAAGATCGATATCGCCAATTATTCCCCGCTGGCCCTTGCTTATATTGGGGATGCAGTCTATGAGCTGATGATCCGCACCCATGTGGTCAGTCATGGCAGTATGCAGGTCAACAAGATGCACAAAAAAAGTGCCAGTCTGGTAAAAGCCCAGACCCAGGCGGAGCTGATCAAGATCCTGGAGCCGGAGCTGACGCCGTTAGAGCACGCCGCTTATAAAAGAGGAAGAAATGCCAAATCCGTGACCATGGCCAAGCACGCGACTATGATCGATTATCGTATGGCTACCGGATTTGAGGCGCTGATGGGCTATCTGTATCTGACAGAGCAGTTTGACCGGCTGGTAGAGCTGGCAGGCTATGGATTAGAGAAAATAGGAGAGTTTGAGACAGAATGAAAGAAGAAATGACACAGGACGCTGTGCAGGAGAACGGAACTCTGGTAGAGGGCAGAAATGCAGTCTTAGAGGCGTTCCGCTCTGGTAAGACGATTGATAAATTATACGTGCTGGACGGCTGCAAGGACGGCCCGGTGCAGACCATTGTCCGCGAGGCGAGAAAACACGATACGATCATTAATTTTGTAGCAAAAGAACGTCTGGACCAGCTTTCTGCGACCGGACACCACCAGGGTGTGATCGCCCAGGCTTCTGCGTATGAGTACGCAACCGTGGAAGATATCCTGGAGAATGCCAGAAAGAAAGGGGAGCCGCCGTTTATCTTCTTATTAGATGGCATTGAGGATCCTCATAATCTGGGCGCGATCATCCGTACTGCGAATCTGGCAGGTGCCCACGGCGTGATCATTCCGAAACGCCGGGCGGTTGGATTGACTGCAACAGTGGCAAGAACTTCCGCCGGTGCGTTAAATTATACGCCGGTTGCGAAAGTGACCAACTTAAATACCGTGATGGAGGAGCTGAAGAAAGAGGGGCTGTGGTTCGTCTGTGCCGATATGGGTGGCGAGACCATGTACCGCCTGAATCTGACCGGTCCGATCGGTCTGGTGATCGGCAATGAAGGGGATGGTGTCAGCAAGCTGGTAAAAGAGCATTGTGATATGGTCGCTTCCATTCCGATGAAGGGAGATATTGACTCCCTGAATGCGTCGGTGGCAGCAGGTGTGCTGGCTTATGAGATCGTGAGACAGAGAATGAAATGATATATCAGGGACAACAAGGTATTATATAGATATGTAGGCGTTAGAAAGCCGGAAATCTGTAGTTAGAAAGCAGATTTCCGGCTTTTTGTGTCATAGGAAATTACGTCCTATGACACAAAAACGCTCCGCGAGGATCGCACTGCGGCGGAAAGGAATTATGTCGCTATTGCGACCCGCCGCAGGCGGAGAATCCTGCAAGCAGGATTCTTTTTTAATCCTCTAACGTGATGAGCCGCAGACCGCTGCTGCTCCAGGTATTTCCAATGATATAACTGGTGTATTTGTTACCTGCGGTGATATCCACCTGATAGGACAGGAGTGGTTCATTGATAAAGCTTCCAGAGATTACTGTGCCAATGATCAGGGCCGGCAGCTCCTGCATCAGTGATCCGGTGGAGGAGTTAGTCAGGTAGAACTGGTAGGAGCCTGCAGCTGCCTGTTTATAAGAAGAGACACTCTGGTAGTTTAACCCACGGAATACCACACTGTGGGTGTTATAGAGCATCACATCGTAGCTGGAGCCGCTGTAAGACATATTGGCAACCCGGTAGCAGCCGGTATTGTAATTGAAAGTGTTGCAGCCGGTGGCTGGAACTTGGATCATATCAAGACCGCCAGAAGCATTGTCTGTCAGCACCATGGTATAGCGCTGTTCGGCAGAAAATGGGAAGGAGCGCTGGAGAAGAATGCTGCTGATGCCCGATGCCCGGCGGACGGTGATGGTGTGGAAGCCATCGGAGACCGGTTCGTAATTAGAAACAGTTCCAAAACGGGAGTTGATGGCAAAAGCGTTCTGATCCACCTCAATGTTGACTGCGAAGGTATTGGCAGACGCATTTAAGAAACGCACCAGTCCAAATTGGGTCATGCTGTTGGAACAGTTTGGACGGAACGGGCACGCTGGGAAGGATGGGATCGATGGTGTTGGCCTGGAAGAAGCTGGCGGCCATAGAACGATGTTGCTGCCAGAGCTGGTATTGTCCGGATAAACCGGTCTGCCGCCTTCCAGATTTTCCGGGACGCCGTCTTCCGGAGCAGCAGGTGCAGTAAGATCGAAGTCTGTGTCCGTCAGATGGGCATTGGAGTGGTTCTCGGATGGAATGGAGGTGGAAAGAGAAGGTGCATTATCATCAAAAGAATTGGTTGCCATGAGAAGAAAATACCTCGTGCTGTTTTAATTTACTTTATGTGCCCCCAAAATAGAGTGTGCAGGAAAAATGAAAATAGGGGGAAAACAGCTGGAAATGATGAGTAGGCAGCAACGGCCTAAACGGAATAGCTCACCGTAATGAGCAAG
>CAKRWX010000133.1 GCA_934418055.1 uncultured Lachnospiraceae bacterium | reverse complement strand
ATCCTGCGCAAAGGGATCCCCATGTACAGTGTCACCCAGAAAAAGGTGGACCGGATGATCCAGGTGGTCCGGGAAAGCGTCACTGGTATCCGTATCATCAAAGCCTTATCAAAGACGGATTATGAATCCGGTCGTTTTGACAAGATCAGCAAAGACCTGTCTGACCAGGAACAGACAGCCAGCGTCACCATGGCAACCACCAATCCGCTGATGAATCTGTACCTAAACAGTGGTCTGGTGATCGTCATTTTGCTTGGCGCTTACATGGTATATTCCGGAACCACCCAGATCGGCCGGATCATCGCTTTTCAGAGCTATTTTACCATCATCTTAAATGCTGTGATCTCCATCTCCAGAATGTTCGTGATCTATTCCAAAGGCGCTGCGTCTGCCGACCGTATCCAGGAGATTCTGGAATTGCCAGAAGAGCTTCAGACCATTCCTGGTGATCTTGAAAAGGATCCAAATGCAGCTCCTGATGAATTTCTGGCCTTTGATCACGTCAGTTTTTCCTATCTTGGGCAGAAAGATAATTTAACCAATATCAGCTTTACCCTGAAACGCGGAGAAAGCCTTGGCATCATCGGTGCCACGGGAAGCGGCAAATCTACCATCGTCCATCTGCTGCTGCGGCTCTATGACGTAACAGCAGGCCAGATCCGGTTAAATGGTACCGATATCCGCAAGATCCCGACGGAAGTTTTGCACCAGGCATTCGGTATCGTATTCCAGTCCGATGTTCTTTTTGCCGATACCATAGCGGAAAATATCCGTTTTGGACGGGAATTGACGGATGAGCAGCTAGAAATGGCGGCCAGATATGCCCAGGCAGAAGAATTTATTTCCACGAAGGAGGATCGGTATGCATTCCAGTTAAGCAGCCGCGGAAGCAATTTATCCGGCGGTCAGAAGCAGCGGCTTCTGATCGCCCGCGCCCTGGCTGGCAGCTCTCCGGTCCTGGTTCTGGATGACTCATCCTCTGCCTTAGACTATAAAACCGACGCTTCTCTCAGACAGGCGATCCGCGATCATATGGAAGATACCACTTCCATCATCATTGCCCAGCGCATCAGTTCCATCATGCAGTCTGATCACATCCTGGTGTTGGATCATGGCAGCTGCATCGGATATGGAACCCACGAAGAGCTGATCCGTACCTGCCGTATCTATCAGGAAATCGCCCAGAGCCAGTTAAATGCCGACAGCCCCGATGCGAATGCTTCCTGCATGGACAGCTCCAATAAGAACAACTCCGATATGAACAGCTTCGATACCGACAGCCCCGGCACCTGTCATGCCGCTGACGATCAGACTATCAGAAAGGAGGCCCTGTCATGAACGCCAACCGGATTATGGGCGGCGGTCCCGCATTCCAGAAAGGGATCGCGGACAAGCCTAAGATGAAAACCTCCCAGATCTTAAAACGCCTCTGGAAATACTTATATCATTTCAAATGGTTTCTGTTTCTGGCTCTTTTTATGACTCTTACCAGCAACATCCTGGCTTTGACAGGTCCCAAGCTTTCTGGTATGGCCGTCGATGCCATCCACGGAAAAGGCAATGTGGAATTTCCAAAGGTCTTTTTCTACTGTGGCATGATGCTTGCCTGCTACGGAATCTCTGCCCTGTTCGAATGGCTGCTGTCCCGGACTTTGATCCGCCTCAGCCAGAAGATCGTCCAGCAGATGCGTTCGGACGTATTCCGCCATCTGATGACTCTCCCGGTCAGTTTTTTTGACCAGCACCAGACCGGCGATATCATCAGCCACATTTCCTATGATATTGATACCATCAACACTTCCATGTCCCAGGATCTGGTCCAGACCTGCTCCAGTACCATCGTGATCTTCGGTTCCCTGATCATGATGCTGCGGATCAATCCGCTTCTGGTCCTGGTATTCGCTTTTACCGTACCGCTGTCTTTTTTCCTGACCAGCCGTCTGGCCGGACTGGCCCGCCCTGCTTTCAGCCGGCGTTCTGCGAAAATGGGGGAATTAAACGGTTATACAGAGGAATCGATTTCCGGACATAAGACCGTGAAGGCCTACCATCAGGAAGACACCATGAACGCGCGTTTCCATTTGAAAAACACCGATGCCTGCAACGCTTATTACCAGGCGGATTACGCCTCTGCGCCTATGGGGCCGACTGTTAATTTTATGAACAACCTGTCTCTGTCCCTGATCTCCGTATCTGGCGCACTTCTGTATCTGTTTGGAGGGCGTTTCACCTTAACCTTAGGAGAATTATCCTCGTTTGTTCTGTATTCCAGGAAATTTTCCGGCCCGATCAATGAGCTGGCTAACGTCATCAGCGAACTGCAGTCTTCTCTGGCTGCAGCGGAACGGGTATTTGTGCTTCTGGATACCAGACCAGAGCCGGAAGACGCGGCCGATGCCAAAGAACTGCATGTCCACGAGGGCGCAGTTGCCATGGAGCACATCCATTTTGGTTACCAGCCGGAGAAACCGATCATCCATGACCTGTCTTTAAAAGCAGCTGGCGGATCCCTGACTGCCATCGTAGGACCTACCGGAGCAGGAAAGACCACCCTGATCAACCTTTTGATGCGGTTTTATGATCCACAGAGTGGAAACATTTCCATCGATGGCACACCGATCAGGCAGGTGACACGAAAAAGCCTGCGTCTGGCCTATGCCATGGTTTTACAGGATACCTGGCTTTTTACGGGAACGATCCGGGAAAATATCGCCTATGGGTGTCCGGAGGCGACTTTGGAACAAGTGGAAGAGGCTGCAAAAGCAGCGCATATCCACGAATTCATCAGTTCTCTGCCACAGGGCTATGATACGCTGCTGACAGAATCAGGAATTAATATTTCCCAGGGACAGAAGCAGCTGATGACCATTGCGAGGGCCATGCTTTTGAATGCGCAGATGCTGATCCTGGATGAGGCCACCAGCAATGTAGATACCCGGACGGAGATCCAGATCCAGTCGGCCATGCGGAGACTGATGGCAGGAAAAACCTGTTTTGTCATCGCGCACCGGTTATCAACCATTCAGAACGCAGATCGTATTCTTGTTGTAAAGGATGGGGATATTATTGAACAGGGAACTCATAAGGAATTGCTGAAGAAAAATGGATTTTATGCGAAATTGTTTTATTCGCAGTTTGCTTAAGATGATTCTAGTCCAGGAAACAGCTCCCATCATGGATCAGAAGACATCCATGATGGGAGCCGTTTGTCTGCGGTACTGGATTACTTGTTTAATGGGCTTAACACGATCTGGCCGCTCTTTCTGGTCTGTTTCATATCCAGGATTCTCTGATTACGAGATCCCCGGAATTTCAGACGGATATCCTTTTCTTCCAGAACAAAGGGACCGTCAATGAGGATATCGGTCTGATCTAAGATCTGGTCGGTGTAATCGGTATACTTTCTGCCGCCCGGTACCAGATCCCTGTCATAGACAAAACCGGTGTAGATCCAGATATTCTTCTCCGGCAGTTCCCGGCGGACGCGATTGATCAGTCCTGCTACCTCCGGCTGGTTTCCAGGCTCAAAGGGTTCTCCGCCCAGAATGGTCATGCCATCGTAGAATGGTTTGGCTAAGGTATCTATAAAGAACTGCTCCAGTTCTGGAGTCCACAGATTTCCATAGTTAAAATCCCAGGTCTGCTCGTTAAAACAGCCTTTGCACCGATTGGTGCAGCCGCTGACAAACAGGCTCAAGCGGATCCCTACTCCATTGGCGCAGTCTGCCTGCATGATCTCTCCTACATGCATAATATTTCCTCCTGTAATACAAGAATGCCGCCGCTTTTGACTGCGACGGCATTTTTTATGTGCTCTATCGATTTAGTTCTGATGTGCCAGCTCGGAAGCCTCCTGGAAGGTGCTGTTGGACATATGAAGCACTCGGTCCCGGATCTCCTGGGTTCTTCCCTGATTCCAGAACTGGGTTCCGATGTAGCCGCAGGTACGTCTGGCAACGAATAACTGCTCCTGGTCGCGGCATCCGCAGTTTGGACACTCCCATACCAGTTTTCCGTTTGGCTCAGTGATGATCTTGATCTCGCCGTCATAGCCGCAGTGTTCGCAGTAGTCGCTCTTGGTGTTCAGCTCTGCGTATACGATGTTATCGTAAATAAACTTCATCACAGACAGAACTGCCTCAATGTTGTTCTGCAGATTTGGAACCTCCACGTAGCTGATCGCGCCGCCTGGGGACAGCTTCTGGAATTCTGCCTCGAATTTCAGCTTGCTGAAGGCATCGATATGCTCAGTTACGTGTACATGATAGCTGTTGGTGATATAATTCTTATCCGTTACTCCTGGAATGACACCAAAACGCTTCTGTAAGCATTTGGCAAATTTATAAGTGGTAGACTCCATCGGAGTACCATATACGGAATAACTGATGTTCTCAGCAGCTTTCCATTCATTGCACTTGTCATTCAGCTTCTGCATCACTTCCAGAGCGAACTTCTGGCCTTCTGGAGAAGTGTGAGTCTTGCCAAGCATTCTCACGCACATCTCACATAAACCAGCGTATCCCAGGGAAATGGTGGAATAGCCGTTAAATAACAGTTTATCGATGGTCTCGCCCTTTTTCAGTCTTGCCAAGGCGCCGTGCTGCCACAGGATCGGAGCCACATCGGAGGTGGTTCCTAACAGTCTCTCATGACGGCATCTTAAAGCACGATGGCACAGCTCCAGACGTTCCTCTAAGATATCCCAGAATTTCTCCATATCGCCCTCAGAAGAACATGCCACATCCACTAAGTTGATGGTGACAACGCCCTGGTTGAAACGGCCATAGTATTTTCTGGATCCGTCTGGATTTCTCTGGCTGTCTTCCACCGTCGGGAAGGAACGGCAGCCCATGCATGGATACACATCACCCTTCTTTAACTGGCGCATAACCTTGGCGGAAATGTAATCCGGAACCATACGTTTCGCGGTACACTCCGCTGCCAGCCTGGTCAGATACCAGTACTTGGAATCCTCGGTGATATTATCCTCATCCAGCACATAGATCAGCTTCGGGAATGCCGGTGTGATCCAGATGCCCTTCTCATTCTTCACGCCCTGCATTCTCTGGCGCAGAGCCTCCTCGATGATCAGCGCCAGGTCATCTCTGGTCTGGCCCTCCGGAACCTCGTCCAGATACATGAACATGGTCACAAACGGTGCCTGTCCGTTACAGGTCATCAGGGTGATCAGCTGATACTGGATGGTCTGGATACCGCTCTGGACCTCAGTTCTTAAACGCTTCTCCACAACCTTATTCACGATCTCCTCATCCAGGGAATCGCCGCATTCGGTACGCTCCTCGATCACCGCCTTACGGATCTTCTGGCGGCTGATATCCACAAACGGAGCCAGGTGGGACAGCGTAAAGGACTGTCCGCCGTACTGGTTGCTGGCTACCTGGGCAACGATCTGGGTGGTAACGTTGCAGGCAGTAAAGAAGCTGTGCGGCTTCTCGATCATGGTCTCACTGATGACCGTACCATTCTGCAGCATATCCTCTAAGTTGATCAGATCGCAGTTATGCTCTTTCTGTGCGAAATAATCAGAATCATGAAAATGAATAATACCTTCTTCATGGGCTTTTACAACCTCCTCCGGAAGCAGGATACGCATGGTCAGGTCCTTGCTGACCTCACCAGCCATGTAATCACGCTGGGTAGAGTTGATCACCGGGTTCTTGTTGGAATTCTCCTGCTTTACCTCTTCGTTCAGCTGGTCGATCAGGGCCAGAATCCCATTATCGGTGGTATTGGACTTGCGGGACAGCTCTCTCTTATAACGGTAACGCACATACTTCTGTGCTACCTCATATCCACGCATCTCCATAATGCTGGTCTCGACAATATCCTGGATATCCTCTACATGGATCGCATGGGTCATGCCTGCGATCTTGTCAGCTACATTCTCCGCTACCGCCTTGATCTGGTACGGATTCATCTGATGCAGCTTATCTGTCTCTTCATTGGCAGCGTTGATCGCATTGACGATCTTATGCAGGTCAAAGTCCACTTCTTCCCCGCTTCGCTTGATCACTCGTTTGTGTAACTCTTCCATCCCGTAAACTCCCTTCAGAAATCGCAAAAATCAACTATGGTGCAAATACAAAATATCTTGTGTTTTATGTAATCCTAGATACTATATCTAGTGTGGTTACAACGTGCATTTTCAATTATAGGGAGCATGGAATGAAAAGTCAATAGGTTCTTCTGCTTTTCTTTCAAGACATTTTTTCGAACATACTTTCGATACCCGAAAGATGGCTTAGATGCTGGATTTTACGAATTTTTCAGTTTTTTCTGTCTCTGGGCCGCCTCCAAAAGAATTTTATTTCCCTGGTTTATGGTTCCAAAATGTGTCAGACAACAGATCACCTCCGGGCATTGTTCCATACACAAAAGTGCCTTTTTCCATGTTTCTTCCCGGATGGGCTCAAATGCCTCTTCCACGATCACTTGTGCCGCGCTGTATTTTGCCGCCTCATAATCGATGTCATGCTTATGAAGGACCCCTGTGGCAAACGGAATCCCCAGCCGCGCCAGTTTCCGGTACACTGCCAGGCCGCTTCCACCTCCACCGATGACAAAAAACCGAGGGGCCGCTTTCGCGGCCGGTAACTCCATAGCTCCAAATGCCTCATGGTAGGAGCCTTCCGTGACGTTATAAAGGCGGTTTATATACTCGTCCGTAAAAATATCCTCCGGTGTCCCGATCCGGTCAATACGGCCCCCACAGACGGTCATGACCCGGTCTGAGATCTTCTGGGCCAGGTCCAGTTCGTGGAG
>CAKRWX010000132.1 GCA_934418055.1 uncultured Lachnospiraceae bacterium | reverse complement strand
TCATAATCCTTCATATACTGCTTCGTGTAATCACTGTAAAGCATTGCAGAAGCTCTCTTCTCACAGAAGTTAATAATTTCTTCTCTTCCCTCTCTCATGAAATGAAGGAACGAATAATTGGTGCCTTTCTTCTCATTGTACTGCTTCATAACCTCGGCAGTCTCGGTATACGGATACTGATTGGTATGCTGAGCCAGGTTGTAGACACCATCTGCCTTTCTTCCTTCCTCGTTTGGAACATCCAGATTGCTAAACACACTCTCAATGTAACGGAGGGAACTTACAAAGGCGGTTCTTCTAAATCCTGCCTTCTTGGCACTATCCAAACCATTAATGCCATATCCGCCCATGTAAGCAAACATGATATGATCTCCTGGTTCATAATCACTGTAAGTGCGGACATAACCCTCGGAGTCTGCTGCTGAATTTTCCGGCTCATACTCATAAGTCAGTTTTGCGTCTTCCATCGTCTCCTGCACTTCTACATCAAAGACAGCAGAACCACAGCCCTGAGAATGACCAGGCGTCAGCGTTACCATCATGGAAAGGCCATCACCCAACTCATTCCACTCATCATTCGGATACCAGTTTGTAATAATAGATCTTACCGGCTGGTCCGTATAGATTCCGCCAATCTCCGGGAATCCATGAATATCAAAACCGATGGTATCCTCGTAGCTCTCATAGACAATCGGACTTCTGGAATTATCTTCATTGCCTTTGGAACGTACCACTGTCTCCCACTCATCATAAAGAGAACCATAATGATCGCCATGACCATGCGGCACCAAAAGCATATCCAGCTCACGTGGATCGTTTCCGGTAATCTGAATATTTCTCATATACTGGTATGCATCCCGCGGCCATCCGGTATCGAACTGAACCAGGAAATCTCCGCCGTTTTCATCCTCGCCGCCTTTGAAAATCGGACAGTTATCTTCAATATCACCAATGGTCCACATCTTATCTTTTACCACTTCGATCGGACTCGCAGCAACCAGATACGGCGCATTGGTCGGTTTCGGGCTTCCCTGCTTTGTCGTAGAGAAATCACTGGTGATACGGACAATCTCCGGCTCCTTACCTACAAAGGAATCAAGGTTCTTATCATCACACTCTTCGTATTCATAAATCTCTACGACCTTGGCATCACCGGTATTTTCGTCGAAATGTTCATAATCCTCATCAAAGATTACTACAACCTGTTTCCGCTTATTGGATGGTGTGTTGTAAATCTTACCATCATGCAGTTCAGAAGCCTCCAGTTCGCTCTCCTGGTCAACCGGAGCAAAACCGTTCTCATCTTCGGTGATATCATCTTCCAGGTCTGCATCAGCCTCGCCTTCCTCTTCATCATCTTCGTCTGCATTGGATGCTGTTGCTTTTGAAGCGTTTGACGGAGTTGTTTTGTCATTCTCCTCCGCATTGGACGGGGTTGCTTTGGAAGTATCCTCTGCATTCGATGGGGTTGCCTTGGAAGTATCCTCTGCGTCGGATGGAGTTGCCTTGGAAACATCATCATAGTCAGAATCTTCTTCCTTATCAGACTCAACGGTCTCTCCGTTAAAGCTGATCTTTGTTGCTGAGAAATCACCCTTGTTGCTGATGCGGTATACTTTTACATCATCCGCAACCTGATAGGTTTCATTAAATACATCCGTCGTGCGATTGCCATCACCCACCGTAATGGTCCTACCATCTCCATCCTTTTCAATCAGCCATCCCATGGCAACCATTCTGCCGGAAGTACCCGTCAATGCACCAGTTGTTCCGGAACCGCCTCCATAAATGTCATCGTAATTCGCCCCTTTGTTGGATACCGTGCTTCCGATTGCAGTCAGATCACCGCCATACTTTGCGGTATCAAAGTTCAGACCGCTCTGCAGTACTCTTCGCATGTCGATGACTTCGCCACCCGCATTCAGACAAATCTCGACAAAACTTCCTTTTGTACATCTTGCCACAATGCTTCCTGCCTGTGAAGCTCCCGTCATGTCATTGGAGCTGCCATACTTAATTGCTGTGGTATACTCCACTTCTTTCGTATGGCCCGCTGGCATAATCTTAATGCTGACGGAATGGTCACTGTTCTCCTTAGCATCTTCCGATGCCCAGCCATACACGGTTTTTGCAACAACCATGTCATCTGCCAGCTGTGTTTCGCTACCAATCTCAACTGCTGCAACCGTTGGAATTGGCGGCACTGAAGCCAGCGTGCCGATCGCCATCGATGCACTGAGTGCTACCGATAAGGCCTTTTTCATTTTTCGCTTACTCATACTGTCCTCCTCCGAAAATTGATATTTTCAGTTTAGGCAGTTCCGCTGCAAAAGGCAAATCATGAATCGTTATTCATTCATCACAAATCCTTATGGCTTAGTTTTTCTAATAATACTCTTAAAAAACAAGATCGACAAGCAGTTTCCCTTCTTGTTAGTATATAGTAGATACATTATATTCTGTTGTCATTCAAGGGAGAGGAATATGGAATTCAATCAGTTAGAGTACGTTGTAGAAGTCGCAGACACCGGAAGCTTTTCCAAAGCCGCAGAAAATCTTTTCTATTCTCAGCCAGCGCTTACCCAACAGATCGGCAAGCTAGAAAAAGAACTTGGAATCCAGCTGTTTCACCGGGCACACGGAAGTGTTTCCCTGACTGAAGCCGGTTCCACTTTTGTAAAATATGCACAGGCCATGCTGCTTAATAAAAATGAAGCGTTATCTGCAATGAACGACTTTGCTCAAAACCAGACCGGCTCCATCACCGTTCTTCTTCCCATGGAACGGGGGTACAAAATGTTATCTGAATTTTTTCCGAAGTTTCACAAAAAATTCCCCGGCATTGTCATGAATGCAATCCAGACCAGCGTGCATCGGCAGTTAAACCGTATCAGTCGCAGTGCCGCAGACCTCGGATTTGTCCTGCTTCCGGATACTTCTGAACTTAACGGAATCGACTATCATGTTTTAACAACCGAACCATTCCTGTTTGCTGTTTCCCGTTCGAACCCGCTTTCCCAGGGTTCAGCCAACTGTGATACTCCTACGAAAAATCTGCCAGTCTGCAATTTTGATCAGCTGTCTCAGGCAGGATACGCCCTCACGCAGCCCTTTACTTCTTCTAATAAAATGATCATGGATTTTTTTGCGTTGTTAGATATCAAACCCAATATTATGCTGTACTCCAACACCAATAGTTCCACCCGAGAATTCATTCGAAGTAACATCGCCTGCAGCATACTCCCGTCATGGTACCGGGCATTTGACGAAGAAATTGCATATTTCCGGCTTCCAAAAGATTTGAGCTGGTCTATGTATGCAATCTGGAAGAAGGGACATTATCGTACCAATGCCTCATTCCTGACGGAAAACCTGATCACGGATTACCTGGAATGCCGTGAGTGCTGACAAATTATAAAATCGTATAATGAAAAATGGCCGGAAATCTTTCGTTTCAGGCCATTTTTCATTGTACACATCAAAGCATATGCTTTTTAGTGATCAGATGTTCCTCTAATTGGCATATTCATATAATAGGAAGTTCCATCGTTTCCTCTGGAATAGCTGCTCATGAAATCATATAAAGTATATACTTCATCCGGCAGCATTGCATGAATTTTGTCTTTTACCCACTGCTCACGCACAATTGTAATTCCCTGAGTATTTTTAAAATCATATCCATGGAAATTACCATTCTGATTAGTATAGGTATTGGATTCGTCCGCCGCAATGTCATAGCGTGCACGCCATTCACCAATGCAGACAGGAACTTTTCCATAATCTTTTCCACCCTCAACAAAGTACTTGTCTTTTTCACCAACAGACCACATATACGGCATAACCAGTGAGGTGTTTACATTAGCGGTCTCACTCGGCATAACACGGGCAGAGGTAGCTGCGCAGGCTGCAATCCACTCCGGATGTGTCAATGCGATTGTAGTACTCATAACACATCCCATAGACTGGCCGCTTACATAGATACGGCTAGCATCGATAGAATAATTTTTCAGCATATAATTTCTCATTTCGGAGAAGAATGGAAGATCATCTACTTTCCATGTTGTACTTGCTTTAAACTTATTATCACTTCTGCAGCCAGTCGGAAATACTACCACAAAATTTCTTTCTTCTGCCAGTTTATCCCATCCGGAACGTGCTGCAAATTCCTCACCAGATCCACCACCACCGTGGAAGGCAAATACTACCGGAACATTTTTCATGTTTCCATTTTTCACTTCTGTCGGAACATATACATAAAACTCTCTCAGTGTTCCATTTACTTTCATGGTTTTTCGCTCTATACCGCGTTCTGCATTGCTGCCAAAAGACCGAAGTGCATTGATATCGCCACTGTCCTGACGACGGGTCCGTTTCAGGAAATTATTATATAAATTGCTGGTGAACTCAGGTTTTTCTACCTGGTCTAATCCAACCGTTACCATAACATTCGAACAATCCTGATAAGTAATCTGGTTTGTTTTTGCCAGATAACTGACTGGACGATAAATCATAGAAGCATACTGATTGGAAGATACTTCATCGTCACAGGAATTGGCATGTTTCCAGAAAGCGATCAGTTTATCCACTGGCTGAGTGACAGATTCCGCGCCAATCCACATCGGAACAGCCACTTCACTCTTCATAACACCTTTTGCATTGCTCGGTTCCGATTTTGCAGCATCCAGAAGGCTTGTATTAAAGTCATCTACACCAAATGCGGCAAATCCGGCAAACAACTCTGACTGATCCAGGGCCACACTCATAACGGTATCTGCTCCATCTTCATAACCAGCCATATAAAAAGCTGAATCCTGTGTCTGCAGATATTTGCGGGCATCCATAAAATCCACTACTGCATCGGTATAATCCGATTCGTCAGCCTGCCAATTACCCTCTCCGGCTGTCATCAATACCAGACAGATTCCATTCTCATCTGCTACTTCCTTCCATCCAGAATCCACTATAAACTGTCCAGCATCTTTCCCGGACGGTACTGCAATTGCCACCTCCGGCTGTCTATATCCCACCGTTTTCGGTACATACTGATACGCGCTCCTGGTGCTTCCATTTTCCAAGGTAAAATCAATCGAATAAAAGCCGCCAGCCAGGGCTGTTCCAAGTGGGTTATTCGGATCTACAGCTACTGTATCCTGTACTACAGAAGTAAGCGGAACCGGCTCCGGCAGCTGATTTCCAGCTGTCACGGTTGCACCAAAAATCGTAAGCGGAAATGATGCTATAATCAATGACGAAGCCACTACTGCAAACACTGTTTTTGTTTTCATAATACTTCTCCTTCCCAAACTGTATTTCTGTTAACAGTTTAAGAAATAACCTGACAAAAAGCAAATTGCAAACAATTATCCATATATCACAAATCCTTATAAGGCATTTTCGCAATTGCCTGAAACAGAAAAAGGTCCATGAAAGCTTGCTGATAGCATATGCTTTCATGGACCTTTGCCATATCACATTCCTATCTCTTTCGTTGTCATCACAACCCGACACTTCTTTCGGTTACATGCAATTCCGTATTTCAGAATCTTATGAATCCCATCCTGCCGCAGTGATTCTTCATACTGCTTATCAATGATCTGCTTCAATGCTTTCTGACATTCTTTCTCTTCGCACCCCTGTTCCGCGTATTTTACCTCGATCACAATTCCGAGGTCGGCATCATCGATCCGAATTGAAATATCGCTGAATCCATCTCCGGACTCCTGATTCGAGCGGACAGACCAACCACCTTTGAAGCTCAGAATCACCAGTAGAATTCCGTGATAAAAGTTTTCCTTTGCCGGTTTCTACACAAACGTATCACGAATGCTGATGGTTTTCTTCAGATACTCTGTCAGAATAGATTCCACAGCTTTCGGATTTCCAGAAAACAGCGCATTACAGAATGCATTCACCATTTTTCCATCCTGCTCTATGCTTTCCCGAAACAGCTCCAGCACCTGGCGGGTCATAATATCACGAACTTCACGATTTGGAATCGCCAGATTATAACGGTTTCCATCTGGTTTTCCACGCTGCGTCAGATATCCGGTCATAAACAGGGTAGTCCACAGATTATCCATGGAAGAATACAGATCCTGATAGGTCAGTTCCTGGTTAATCTCTTTCTGAACCGTATCTCCGTTGATCAGACTCTCCATTTCCGACTTCGTCAGTTTCTTTTCCTTGCCCATTTCTTCAATGAAATGCCGTAGGATTGCATTTCCACTGGTATTGATCCAGTAATTCTGCGGCGGAAGATCCGGTTCCAGCCGGTGATCACTGCAGTAATTGATCACATCCCACGGACAGTAAACCTCAGTATTTCCAAACCGATAACCATCATACCATGACTTCACAGTTTCATAATGATCATCCAGCCCATAATAACCAAGCATCTCCCTGACCTCTTTATCGGTAAAGCCGTAAAATTCTTCAAATGCCGGATTAGTAAACGGATATGCCTTAAAATTGTTCAAACCAGTAAAAATGCTCTCTTTTACAATGCGCAGACAGCCGGTAAGAACCGCAATTTGAGATTATCATTGGTTTTCAGGACATTTCCAAACAACCCCCAGCTCAAAGATACCATGCCATCGTAATAACCATTCTGAAAGGCCTTATCCAGTGGCACATCGTATTCAACCACCAGAAGAATGACCAGAATTCCATAATGCTCCTTTAAAATGGAAGACAAAACTTTTAAACTTGCTTTCAGAAGATCTTCTGACATTGCATACATATCCATGTACTGCTCACATAAATCATGTCCCCCGGCAATATTCAATCCGTCAAACAACGTCTG
>CAKRWX010000131.1 GCA_934418055.1 uncultured Lachnospiraceae bacterium | reverse complement strand
GATCATGGACATATCAATGGCATGACAGAAGGAATCGGGGGAGCCGGGGCGGTGATCAAATGGGCCTATGACCCGGATACGGAGAAAACAAAGACATTTCTGGATCATTTTCAGAAATTCCAGGTGAAAGAGGCCAAAAATCTGGAACAGATCCTGGAAGATCCAGAGGTTGATCTGGTGCTTTCTGCGTGTATTCCGTCACAGAGGGCAGATCTGGGAATCAGGGTCATGGAAGCAGGCAAGGACTACTTTGTAGATAAAGCCCCATTTACAACGCTGGAGCAATTAGAGCGGATACGGGAGGCTATTGATAAAACCAGACGGAAATACATGGTTTATTATAGTGAACGCCTTCATTCTGAGGCGGGAGTGTATGCCGGCAAGCTGGTGAAAGACGGAGTGATCGGCGATGTGGTTCAGGTCATGGGAATGGGACCTCACCGCCTGAAGCCAGAAACCAGACCAGACTGGTTCTTTCATAAAGAAACGTATGGCGGGATTCTATGCGACATTGGCAGTCATCAGATTGAGCAGTTTCTATATTACAGCGGTTGTGAAAATGCAAGGGTCGTAAACAGCCAGGTCGGTAATTACTGTCATGGCCAGTATCCAGAGATGGAAGATTTTGGCGAAGCCTCTCTGGTAGGAGAAAATGGCGCTTCTAATTATTTCCGGGTGGACTGGCTGACACCAGACGGGTTATCTACCTGGGGAGATGGCAGAACCTTCATCCTTGGGACAAAAGGCTACATTGAGCTTCGGAAATATGTGGATGTGGCACGGGACCAGACAAAGGATCACGTGTACTGGGTGGATGAAAAGGGGGAACACAGGGAAGATGTATCAGGAAAAGTCGGTTATCCGTTCTTTCAGGAATTGCTCCATGATTGCATCGATCGCACAGAGACTGCCATGACCCAGGAGCATGCGCTGAAAGCAGGGGAATTGTGCGTGATCGCCCAGATAGCAGCCCAAAAGATAAAATAGCTATTCGTATATACGAATAGAAATCGAATATGTGAATATGCACAAAAAATGTAACCGCTTACATAGCAAAAACTATGGAAAATGTACAAAAAACACTTTACTTGAAGAAAAAATGTGTTATACTAATAGCAGACTGTCAGAGGGGAACCAAATGGACTGACGGTGACAATGCTGTAGAAGATTCTACAAGTTGAGGAGGAAATATCATTATGGCAAAAAAGTGGGTTTACCTGTTTAGTGAAGGTAACGCAACAATGAGAAATCTGTTAGGCGGCAAAGGTGCGAACCTGGCAGAGATGACAAACATCGGCCTTCCAGTACCACAGGGATTTACGATTACTACAGAGGCTTGTACACAGTACTACGAGGATGGCCGTGAGATCAATGCTGAGATCCAGGGTCAGATCAACGAGTATATTGTGAAGATGGAAGAGATCACCGGCAAGAAGTTTGGTGATATTGAGAACCCACTGCTTGTATCTGTTCGTTCTGGTGCGCGTGCATCTATGCCTGGTATGATGGATACCATCTTAAACCTGGGCTTAAATGAGCAGGTAGTCAACGTACTGGCTGAGAAGTCCGGTAATCCACGTTGGGCTTGGGACTGCTACAGAAGATTCATCCAGATGTATTCTGATGTAGTTATGGAAGTTGGTAAGAAGTACTTTGAGGCTCTTATCGACGAGATGAAAGAGAAAAAGGGCGTTACACTGGACGTTGAGCTGGATGCGAATGATTTAAAAGAGCTGGCTAACCAGTTTAAGGCTGAATATAAGAATAAGATCGGTGCTGATTTCCCAGATGATCCTAAGGAGCAGTTAATGGGAGCAATCAAAGCAGTATTCCGTTCCTGGGACAACCCACGTGCGAACATCTACCGTCGTGATAACGATATCCCATATTCCTGGGGTACTGCTGTAAACGTACAGTCCATGGCATTTGGTAACATGGGTGATGACTGTGGTACAGGTGTTGCATTTACCCGTGACCCGGCAACTGGTGCAAAGGGTCTGTTTGGTGAGTTCTTAACCAACGCACAGGGCGAGGACGTTGTTGCTGGTGTTCGTACACCAATGCACATCGATGAGATGGCAGAGAAATTCCCAGAGGCATTTGATGAGTTCAAGAACGTATGCAAGACTCTGGAAGATCATTATAGAGATATGCAGGATATGGAGTTTACCGTTGAGCACGGCAAACTGTACATGCTGCAGACACGTAATGGTAAGAGAACCGCTCAGGCTGCTTTAAAGATCGCTTGTGATCTGGTAGATGAAGGTATGAGAACACCAGAAGAGGCTGTCGCTATGATCGATCCTCGTAACCTGGATTCCTTACTGCATCCAACCTTCGATCAGAAGGCACTGAAGGCTGCAACTCCAATCGCAAAAGCGTTAGGCGCTGCTCCAGGTGCTGCTTGTGGTAAGATCGTATTTACCGCTGATGATGCTGAAGCGTGGGCTGCAAGAGGCGAGAAAGTTGTTCTGGTTCGTCTGGAGACCTCCCCAGAGGATATTGCCGGTATGAAGGCTTCCCAGGGTATCTTAACTGTTCGTGGCGGTATGACTTCTCATGCAGCAGTAGTTGCACGTGGTATGGGTGCTTGCTGTGTATCCGGATGTGGCGATATCATCATGGATGAGGAAAACAAGAAATTTACATTAGGTGGAAAAGAGTATCATGAGGGAGATGTGATTTCCTTCGATGGTTCCACCGGTTGTGTATACGATGGTGCGATCCCAACGGTAGAAGCTAAGATCGCAGGCGAGTTCGGACGTATCATGGCCTGGGCTGATGAGTACAGAACCATGTCTGTACGTACCAATGCTGATACACCGGCAGATGCAAAGAAAGCTCGCGAGTTAGGCGCTGAGGGACTTGGACTTTGCCGTACAGAGCATATGTTCTTCGAGGGTGACCGTATCGAGGCATTCCGTGAGATGATCTGTTCTGATACTGTAGAAGAGAGAGAAGAGGCTCTGGAGAAGATCCTTCCATTACAGCAGGGTGATTTCGAGCAGTTATACGAGGCTATGGAAGGCAACCCAGTTACCATCCGTTTCCTGGATCCGCCGTTACATGAGTTTGTTCCAACCGAGAAGGCTGATATTGAGAAGCTGGCAAAAGCAAAAGGCAAGACAGTAGAGCAGATCAAGGCTATCTGCAACTCCTTACATGAGTTCAACCCAATGATGGGACATCGTGGATGCCGTCTGGCTGTTACTTATCCAGAGATCGCAGTTATGCAGACCAAAGCTGTTATCCGTGCAGCAATCAAAGTGAAAAATGCTCATCCAGACTGGAAGCTTGAGCCAGAGATCATGATCCCATTGATCGGTGAAGTAAAAGAGTTAAAGTACTGTAAGAAGACCGTTGTTGAGACTGCAGATGCAGAGATCGCAGCAGCTGGTTCTGATCTGAAATATCATGTAGGTACCATGATCGAGATCCCAAGAGCAGCTTTAACTGCTGATGAGATCGCAAAAGAGGCTGATTTCTTCTGCTTCGGTACGAACGATTTAACTCAGATGACCTTCGGCTTCTCCCGTGATGATGCTGGTAAGTTCTTAGGTTCTTACTACGATGCTAAGATCTATGAGAATGACCCATTTGCAAAACTGGATCAGAAGGGCGTTGGTAAGCTGATGGAGATGGCAATCCAGCTTGGTAAATCTGCTAACCCAGATCTGCACATTGGTATCTGTGGCGAGCATGGCGGAGACCCATCTTCCGTAGAGTTCTGCAACAAGATTGGTCTGGACTACGTTTCCTGTTCTCCATTCCGTGTACCAATTGCGCGGCTCGCGGCTGCACAGGCGGCAATTGCTCAGAAAAATAACAAATAATCAGTGAATAAACTGATAAAAAGGCTGTCATATGAGAATATGACAGCCTTTTTAAACTATAAAACACTTTGCATGAGTGTAAAGTGCCTTCGTGGTGATTGGTCGTATATTGATCAAAGGATGATGTGGGCACATTGCAGCGGCAGAAATTAACAATCCCATTGATATTTCTTTAAATCTACATGATTCCGATCTTTCAGTTCCACTCCTTCCTGCATCAGCAAAAATCCCTGCTCTACCCATCCAGGAGCCAGTCGTCCGGCGTGGTTAACGACCCGGTGACAGGGAAATTCGCCGTATTGGTCGGCATGGGAGAGGGCGCGGGCCACCAGGCGGGAATTCTTTTCCTTGCCGATGAGACGGGCAATCTGGCCGTAGGTGGCTACTTTTCCTTCAGGAATTTCTTCTACAACAGAGAGAACTTCATAAGCAAAATCTTCATCAAAACTGGTATGGGAACGGGCCTTCTGGTTCATAAAATCTCCTATCTGAAACTGTTATAAAAACGTAATCTTTTGTTTCTTGTTATTTCCTAGTTTACTCCTTAGAATAAAAATAAGAAAGATGTGGAGGTGCTGTTTATGAGATTATTATTCCGTCAGAGATTCTTTTCCTGGTTTGACAGCTATGATATTTATGATGAAAGAGAGAATCCTGTATACACGGTGAAAGGGCAGCTGTCCTGGGGCCATTGTCTGAAGATTTTTGATCAGCATGACCGGGAGATTGGGACTGTGAAGGAGAAGATTTTTACGTTCCTTCCGAAATTTGAGTTGTATGAAAATGATCAGTACCTGGGTTGCATCAGCAAAGAATTTGCCCTCTTTGAACACCGCTATGATATTGATTTTAACGGCTGGCAGGTGGAAGGAAACTTTATGGGATGGGATTATCGGATCACCGATGCCTATGGCGGTCTAGTGGCCACGGTTTCCAAGGAACTGTTCCATATGACTGATACCTATGTGCTGGATATTGAACGGGCAGGGGATGCGCTCCATGTGCTGATGTTTGTGTTGGCCATCGATGCGGAGAAATGTTCTAACAACTAATCCTTTGATAAATGGTGATATTGCCGAAAAATGATAGCAAAATATCACAAAAGTGGTCTGAAATAGTTGCTATTTTCCTGCTTTCCTCGTAAAATAAAGCCATACTCTGGAATGACAGAGGGGGTTACTTATTTTTAAGGAGGAGAGTTTCGATGATACCATATTCATTACTGTATCCGATCACCAATACGAAGCGCCAGGCGATCTGTCTGGATGGTCTGTGGAGATTTCAGTTTGATCCGGAATCTAAGGGAATGGAAGAAAAATGGCAGGAATCTGGTTTGCCGGACAGCGTGTCCATGGCAGTTCCTGGAAGTTTCAGCGAGGTGTTTACAGAAGCAGAAAAGAGGGACTATTGCGGTGATTTCTGGTATGAGACAGAATTTTATCTTCCGTCAGATCATAATGGAAAGAAGCAGTACATCCGTTTTGGAAGCGTGACCAACCGCTGCCGTGTTTACTGCAACGGCGTTCTGGTGGCAGAACATGAGGGCGGATTTCTTCCAGTGGTGGCTGATGTAACGGACGTGGCAGTTGCTGATGATCCAAACCGTCTGGTAGTCTGGGTAAATAATGAGTTAAATGAGACCAGTATGCCGTGTGGAGCTGTGAAAACCACAAGAACCGGCCGGAAGATCAACGCACCGTATTTTGATTTCTTTAACTTTGGCGGAATCCACAGAAGTGTATGGCTCGTTCAGACAAGCCCTGAGGCAATCCAGGATTACACCGTGGATTATGAATTAGATGGAGAGGATGCGCTGGTTCATTACCAGGTTGTGACCAATGGGGAAACACCGGTTTCTGTTACTTTACGGGATGCCCAGGGCCAGGTCGTGGCGCAGGCAGAGGGAAAAGAAGGAACGCTGAAAGTGGAGAAAGCCCATTTGTGGAAAGTCCGCAATGCATATTTGTATACCTTTACTGCCACTGTGGGAGAGGTGGATGAGTACAGTGCGAAGATCGGTATCCGTACCGTGGAGATCAAGGATAACCAGTTCTGGATCAGCGGGGAGAAAGTATATCTGAAGGGCTTTGGCAAACATGAAGACTGTGATATGCTGGGCAAAGGTTTTAATTATGCCGTTGCCAAGAGAGATTATGAGTGCCTGAAATGGATTCACGCCAACTGTTTCCGTACCAGCCATTATCCATATGCGGAGGAGTGGTATCAGATGGCGGATGAAGAAGGTTTCCTGATCATCGATGAGGTTCCGGCAGTGGGCCTGATGCGAAGCTTTACCAACTATCTGGCAGCTGGAACAGGAAGCAGCTATACTGGATTCTTCCGTGGCGATCATGTGGAGAAACTGCAGAAACACCATTTGCAGGCAGTCGAAGAAATGATTACCCGCGATAAGAACCATCCAAGCGTTTTTGCATGGAGTATTTTCAATGAAGCAGAGACTACCAGTCCATTTGCCCATGATTATTTCGCTCCAGTATTTGCAAGAGCCAGAGAACTGGATATCCAGCATCGTCCGCTGACCGGTGCGCTGGAGAAGAGCAGTGGCCCGGATTGCTGTCAGGTGTACCCGTTGATGGATTTCGTATGTCTGAACCGCTATTATGGCTGGTACATCCATGGCGGCGAGATGGAAGACGCAGAGGCAGAATTCTTAGAGGAGATGGATCAGTGGGCTGTGCATTATCCGAACCATCCATTTATCTTTACAGAGTATGGAACCGATACACTTCCAGAGATGCACCGCCTTCCAGCCAGCATGTGGAGCCAGGAGTATCAGGATGAATATATGGAGATGTACGCAAAAGTATTTGACCGCTATCCGTGGGTCGTGGGAGAACTGGCATGGAACTTTGCGGATTTCCAGACAGGACAGGGAATCATGCGTGTAGGAGGCAACCGGAAAGGCGTCTTCACCAGAGAGCGTCAGCCGAAGCAGACAGCTCATCTGTTGAG
>CAKRWX010000130.1 GCA_934418055.1 uncultured Lachnospiraceae bacterium | reverse complement strand
AGATATTATCACAGCCAGATGGATATGGAGTTGTTGGCAAGCGGGGCGAAGTATGAGAAGCTGCCGAACACTTATGTGATTTTTATCTGCGATTTTGATCCGTTTTCGGATGGAAAGTACCGTTACAGTTTTCAGAACGTGTGTAAAGAAACGGGAAAGAATCTAGGAGATGGAGCAGAAACCATTTTCTTAAGCACCAGAGGGAAGAATCCGGATGAGGTTTCTGAAGAGTTGGTATCTTTTTTAGAGTTTGTAAGAGCGGGACAAGATGGAAATTCTGAAGTATTTGAGGATACATATGTAACCCGGCTTCAGAATACGATCCGTCAGATTAAGCAGAATCGGGGAAAGGAGAGGCAGTATATGATGTGGCAGGATATAATTGATGATACCAGGGAAGAGGGACGTCAAATTATGCGTTCTCTGCTAATGAGGATGTTAGGCCACTTGGGAGAAGTGCCGGATGAAGTTACTCATAGAATTGAACAGGAAAAAGATATGAATAAGATCAGTGAATGGGTAGAACTTGCGGCGAAGACGGACAAGATGGAGGATTTTATCAGCCGTATGTAATGCCAGAAATAAGATTTTCTATAACAAAAGATAACATTTCTAAAATTCAAATGTCTCTGTGTATTGCAGAAAGCAATATGATTTATAGAGACGATCAGTAATCTATTAGTATCAAAGTTAATTCAAATAAAAAATCAAGGAAAAGATACAGGGGAATTCTATACTATAAGTTTTGTTAACATGTGGTTCAATAAAAATATCATAAAAGAAAAAAGGGAGCCATAAAAGGCTCTCTTTATTTTAATTTATTCAGAATCTCATCCGTGCTCATACCGCTATTTAATAACTGCTGAAGCATGGATTCTAACTGGATTTTCTTGGCTTCTTCGGCGGCTTTGGCATCTTCTTCGGCTTTCTTGGTTTCCAGTTTGGTGAGTTCTTTTTCGATGGAACTTAAGGCTTTCTTTTTATCTTTTAACTGAGCTTTGAAAGCTTCCAGCTGATCGGTGATGGAAGTGATTTCGGCGCTGATCTGAGCTTTTTCGTTTAATTTTTCTTCGATGAGTTCAGCGTAATTTACTGTGGAAACAACCGTTGTTTTGTCAGTCGTTTTTGGTTTGTTTTTGCTTCCTTTTGGTCTTGGCATGTGAAACAACCTCCTATATTTTATTTATTTCAGAATAGCATTTTGTATGAGTAAATACAAGTATTTTTTGTAGGTTATATAGAGATATGATATACTGGAAGAAAATACGGGAGAGGAGTGGAAAAAATGATATTTCTTGTGTTTTGTGGAATATTTTTGATTATGAACTGGGTGACAGTGGATATTTATTTGTTTGTGTGGGATGCAATCATGCTGGTAGCGGCGTGTGGATATCTGAAACGGGAGAATGAGGAGTTTTTAAGAAAAATAGTACGGATTTCTGCGATTAGCGCAGTGGCTTATGTTTTGGTGCGGGTGGTCCGGGGAAATATCTCATCCTGGAGTCTGGTGGGCAGAACATGGGTGTTTTATGGGCTGCTATGTATGACGATGATACTTGTGATGGTATTTGCTGGGAGTTTGTGGAGATATAGAAAATTAAGGAGAATGGAGTCGGGACAAAGCGTATCTGGAGAAGAGAAGAAGGAAGATGGGATATCAGAAACGTTATTGAAGAGCAGAAAACATGACTTGAAGCGTGTGGAGACGTATCTGGAAGAGGTCAATATTGTAGGAATCAATGGAGAATGGGGAACTGGAAAGACATTTCTGATGGAGGAGTTTTGTAAAAGGCATCAGGAGGAATATGAGTTTGTCCGTGTGGATTTATTGACCTGTAATCTGGACCAGGTGGATGTATTCCTTTTGCAGGAGATGGAGTCGATTCTGCGAAAACATAAGATTTATCCAAAGTATTCACGGCGTCTCTGCAATATGATGAAGGATCATTCTTGGTTAAAGGAATTACGGGAGCTGCTTCGGATGGACAATGAAGTCAAAACCATGGTGTTTGATGGATTTAAGCAGGATATAAAGAAACTGGGGAAACCGACAGTTTTGATTGTCGAGGATCTGGACCGGGTGGCGGACGGGAAAGTGATTCGGAAAATTCTGGATCTGACGGAACGGTTGTCCTGTGATTGGATCAAAGTGGTGATGGAATATGATGTGAATCATCTAAAGAAACTTGGTTTTGACCGGAATTATGTAGAAAAATATATTCCGTATGTGGTGAATTTGACGGAGATTTCTTTGCATATTTTATTGAAAGAGTTTTGGAAATTCAAAGGTGATTTGTCTAAACTTTCTTATTTATATAATGAGGTTTTTATTAGTACACCGATTCCTAAATATCTGGGAATTTCACGATCTTTTAAATGGCAGTGGGAGAATATTTCTGTGCGAAAAGTGAAAGTGTTTTTAGAAGAGGTGGAGATTGCGTTTCAAAATTTAGGAGGAATGGATTCTAAATACTGGAAGGCAGAGGTGACATTTTTGGCGATGAAGCATTTTTCATCGGAAATATATGAGCAGCTATCGTTCCAGGAGGATTTTATAGAGGAGTTACGATTTACATGTCCATGGGAAAATGTAAAATATAATCTGATGGAACTATTTGCCTTAAGACGTTGGGAGAAAAGTGGAAAAGAAGGCGGATTAAGCTTGGAACAGACACGCCAGATGTTTATGGAAGATTCGGAAATTGCCAGAGAGAATCGCCAGAAGTTAT
The DNA here is from genome assembly GCA_934418055.1 of uncultured Lachnospiraceae bacterium. Classification (GTDB taxonomy): domain Bacteria; phylum Bacillota; class Clostridia; order Lachnospirales; family Lachnospiraceae; genus UBA3402. Next base: position 4,105 of record CAKRWX010000130.1, on the reverse strand, counting down.
GTCTGTTATGTTCTATGGGTTATAACATTTACGCAATGGATGAGGAAGAACAGGAAAATCAGCGGATAGAGGAAGAAAAAGGAGGATCGCTTGGTGAAAAACGTCTGGAACATCGGTATGCGATGGAAACAAGACGGGCAGAACAGATGAACTGGAATGAGAAAGTAAGCCGGTTGATTGTGAATCTTTATGCCAATGGAAGATCGGAACTGACTGACGCGGAAAAGAATGCTGGGGACTTTATTCAACAGGTATTGATGAAAGAGCCAGAGCAGCAGGAGGAGGCGTGGAAAGGGTTCGAGCAGAAAAGCTATCAAGATGAATATGAGAAAGAAGATAATGGAACGATTTTCCGATGGGGTGGAAATCGGTGGATCGAATTGGCTCAGGCACTGTATTTGTTTATGCAGAGAAATACACTGAAAAAAGACGAGGGGAAAATAGGGCTGAAATTCATTGATTTTTGTTATCGGCAACGTCGATTTGGCAATCGGATTACACCGGAATATATTCGCTGGTGCAATTATATAGACTTAAACAAAAAAGAGGTATTTTTGGATATCATACGACGTTTTTGTGATATGGAGATCGTTGGAAATTTAAATACGGATAAGGAATATATTAAATTTCTGAGAAATTGCTTCCGTTATGGATACTTTTATGGATATTTTTCGGATTATAATGATTGGAAATTAGAATTACCGGAATGGAATCAGGAAATGATTGAGTATGTAAAAGGGATTCTTCAGGAAAAAGCAGAGAAAGTGGAACAAGAAGCAGCGTCGGGAATATATGGAGAACTTGCCAGTGAAGAATTAAATATTGTATGTAACTTTATAAAGAAAAATATGAAATTGCTTGAGGCAGCATCAGAGGTGCAAAAACAGCGATTTACAGTGGATGTGAAGACAAGCACTGAATGGAACTACATGGATGAAGAAACCTACAAGGAATTGGAACGGTTGGCGGAAAGTGGAATAACGGAGAAAACGTATCAGGGAAAATTACAGAAGGCTTATGAGCAGAACAAGATCTCCCTTGCGGAAATGCGCCGCCTGCTTCAAAAGTTTCAGAAATAATTGTTTTGAAAATTGTTCTATTTATTGGGTTGTTTAATAAATGGTGATATGATAAAATAAAGCTCAGTGAAAAAACGAAGGAGTAAAGAAAATATGGAACCAAACAGTACATATGATCAGGAAATTGATTTAAAGGATCTGATGTTTGCGGTACTTTATAAGTGGCGTCCGGTAGTGATCGCTGCAGTTGTGATCGGTCTTTTGCTAGGTGGATTCAAGGCATTTTCTACTTATAAGAGCCAGAATGATCCGACTGTGATTGCAGAGAAGGAAGCGGATTATCAGAAAGATCTGGAGATTTATGAGAAGAATAAATCGACCGGAGAGAGAGAAATTGACAATCTGTTAAACGATATTACAGAGCAGCAGACGTATTTAGAAAAATCGGTTCGCATGAATATGAGCCCTTACGATGTATGGGAAGCAAAGATCGATCTGTTTGTGAAAACGGATTATGTGATCATGCCTGACATGGTATATCAGAATGTGGATTATACGGATACGATTTTACAGGCATATCAGTCTGCATTGACCAATACGGAGTTTTTACAGAAGGTAGCAAAAAAGGTTGGTACAGAACCGCGCTATTTGAAGGAACTGATCAATATTCAGGTAGATCAGAAGATTCTGTCTGTTAAGGTGAATTATACGGATGAGAAATCTGTAAAAGAGATCATGCAGTATGTCTTAAGTGGTGTGGATGATGCAAAGGCAAAGATTGAGGAGACCATTGGTGCCCACACGATCAGTGTTGTGGATGAAAGCGTAGGATCCAAGGTTGATCTGGAGTTAGCGGATGCACAGAAAGAAGAGAGTACCAGACTGGTTGATTTAAACACAAGCCTGGAAGAAAAACAGGATGCTTTAGATGAATTGCAGGAGCCGAAAAAGGTAGTAGATTCTACTTCTGCTGCTGCGAAGAGCGGTATCAAGTACGGCATTCTTGGCGGTGTTTTAGGCGCATTTATGGCAGTATTCTTTGTATGCGTGGCATTTTTAATGACCGATGGCATTTACGCAGCGAAAGATTTAAGAAACCGTTATAAACTTCGCGTTCTTGGCGCATTGCCAGCGAAGAAGGTGGGCGGTATTGACGCTTCTTTAAGAAAGATGGAAGGCCGTGCATTGGAAGAGAATGACAAGGCATACAGCCTGATCGGTGCCAATATCCGCAGCTTTATGGGCGATGCCAAGAAGATTCTGGTGGCTGGATGTGCTTCTGATGGCGCATTTAACCGGGTTGCTGAGAAGTTAGCTGCAGAGTTAGGTGACTGCCAGGTAGTAAAAGGAGGCAATTTGTTAGAAGATGCAGCAGCGTTAGCAAAACTTTCTGAGGCTGATGCAGTGGTATTCGTAGAGGAATGCAAGGTATCCAAGTACAGCCAGGTAGAACTGGAACTGGAGAAGGCAAAAGATCTCCAGAAGGAAGTTTTAGGCTGTGTGGTATTAGAATAAGTTTTATATGCTGCCTCCAGGGAGGGCAAAAGCCTGCTTGGGGGCAGTTTCTGGATTTTGGCATATACTATAGATAGAAAACTTAAGTGTTGGGGGCGGGTGCTCTGGATGGACCAGGAGCAGGACATATTGAACAGATACATGATTTTTACAGAAAGAGAGAGGACAGACAAATGTGTGGTATTGTAGGATATGTAGGCAGCGAGCAGGCAGCTCCGATTTTGTTGCATGGACTTTCTAAGTTGGAATACCGTGGTTATGATTCCGCGGGACTGGCAGTCCGTGATGGTGTGAAGAATGTTGAGATTGTAAAGGCAAAGGGCCGTTTGAAGGTACTTGCTGAGAAGACCAACGATGGAAAAGCACTGGTGGGAACCTGCGGTATTGGTCATTCCCGTTGGGCGACTCATGGCGAGCCATCAGAGCTGAACGCGCATCCCCATTGTAGTGATGATGAGAACGTCGTAGCGGTTCATAATGGAATCATTGAGAACTATCAGGAACTGAAGGAAAAACTGTTAAAACACGGTTATACTTTCTACTCTGCGACAGATACTGAGGTAGCAGTAAAACTGATTGATTATTACTATAAGAAGTATGCAGGAACCCCAGTGGATGCTATCAACCATGCCATGGTCCGTATTCGTGGATCTTATGCGCTGGCTGTGATGTTTAAGGATTATCCGGAAGAGATTTACGCAGCGCGGAAAGACAGCCCGATGATTATCGGTATTACCCACGGAGAAGACGGCAAAGAGGGTGCCACTTATCTGGCGTCTGATGTTCCGGCGATTTTAAATTATACCAGAAAGGTATATTATATCGGCAATCTGGAGATGGCCCGCTTAAGAAAAGGCGAGGTAACCTTCTTTAATCTGGACGGCGATGAGATTGAAAAGGAACTGACTGAAGTAAAATGGGATGCAGAAGCGGCAGAAAAAGCTGGATTTGAGCATTTCATGATGAAAGAGATCCATGAGCAGCCCAAGGCAGTGGCGGATACCTTCCATTCTGTATTAAAAGATGGCAAGATCAATCTGGAAGATATGGGACTGACAGAGGAAGCAATCAAGGAGATTTCCCAGATCGTTATTGTGGCCTGTGGTTCTGCTTACCATGTAGGCATGGTGACCCAGTATGTGATGGAAGATCTGGCCAGAATTCCGGTTCGTGTAGAGTTGGCGTCTGAATTCCGTTACCGTAAGCCGATTCTGACCAAGGATACGCTGGTGATTGTAGTCAGCCAGTCTGGTGAAACTGCGGATTCTTTAGCGGCGCTCCGTGAGGCGAAAAATCATGGAGTGAAGACCCTGGCTATTGTCAATGTTGTGGGAAGCTCCATCGCCAGAGAGGCGGATTATGTATTCTATACGTTGGCTGGTCCGGAGATTTCTGTGGCTACTACCAAGGCTTACAGCGCGCAGCTGATTGCTGGATATTGCCTGTCTATGGAATTTGGCCGTGTGAGAGGCCAGGTAGACCAGGAAACCTACGATGGAATGTTAGCGGAACTGGAGACCATTCCAGATAAGATCACAAAGATCTTAGAGGACCGGGAACGGATCCAGTGG
>CAKRWX010000129.1 GCA_934418055.1 uncultured Lachnospiraceae bacterium | reverse complement strand
GTCAACAACTTTTTTTATTTATTTTTGAACTTTTTTAGAAGTCCGTGCCCCGTTCTCACGGGGCGTGTATTATAATAGCAAATACCGGACCAAATGTCAACAACATTTTTCAACTTTTTTAAATATTTTTTCACTTGTTCATTCGTTCATTTATCGGAGCAGGAATGCAAGCTCTGCACATACGCCTAACGGGAGCACATTTTCATCTACATCGAATTTCTCATTGTGATGAGCGGCACCGCTTCCGTATTCTTCGTTGTGGATTCCCAAAAAGCCTAATGCACCTGGATACTGTTCCAGATACCGGCTGTAACTTTCTGATGCGTACCAATGGTCACAGCTTCCAATGACCTGTTCTCCGCAAAGTTCGCTTACGGCGTCTCTTACGCTCTCCGCTACTGCGGCATCATTGATGACCGGATATACCATAATGTGATTTCTTGGCTGGAAATCTACGGTACAGTTATGGCAGGCAGCGGTATTTTCTGTGATCTTATTGATGATCCGCTGTGCTTTTTCTCCTTCTTCCCGATCAAAGAAGCGGGCGGTTCCTCCCACATAGACTCTCTCTGGGATTACATTGTCCGCAGTTCCTCCATTCATCATACAGATGCTCAAGGTGACTGTCTTTTCTGCGTCAATCTGATTCATAAATGCTGAATTTAACTGAGTTATGATATGAGCGGCTGGAATGATCGGATTGATGGCCTGGTCTGGTCTTGAACTGTGTCCAGATTTTCCATTCAGGTAGAAACCAATACCTGCCGTTCCTGCCATTCTAGCTCCTGCAGAGATATCGATCTTACCAGCCTCCAATCCACTATATACATGAAGAGCAAAACATTCATCAATCGGGTAGTCTTTTAACGCCTCCATCATGGCTGCTACGCCAGTGATATCTTCTTCTGCCTCCTCAAAGCAGCAATAAACGGTTCCTTCCAGCTCTTCCTTTATTTCCACAAGAACCTTCATGGTTCCAAGAAGCATCGCCATATGGGCATCATGACCGCAGGCATGGCAGACTCCTGGTTTCTCAGAAATACAGACTTTCTCCCGCTTCAGATTTTCTTTTGCCTCTGTAATTGGAAGGGCATCAATATCGGCTCGCACCACACGATGTTTGCCTGGTTTCACTCCTTCCACAAACCCGATCAAACCAGTACCAGGCAAAAGCCGATATGGTACTCCCATTTTTTCCAGTTCCCGCACCAGAATTTCTCTAGTATGCTGTTCTTTTCCAGATACCTCCGGATAACGATGGAATTCCCGACGCATTTCTACTATATAATTATGATATTTCTCAACGGTACTCTTGATCTGTTCTGTCTTCATCCTATGTATCCTCCTAATTTTTAAATGGAGCGTCCCCAAACATCTCTGTTCAAAAACGCTCCATTGCATTTACAACGTATTATCTTGTTCTTTTTCCGACTCAGCGACCGTTTCTGGCTCAGCTACAGGCTCAGCGCTCTCTGATACCTGCTCCTCTGCTTTCCGCTCCGCTTCCTCTGCAGTTACTTCTGCTTCCAACTTCTCAGCCGGAGTCTGGTTCTCGCTGCCGTCTTCCTTGATGCCTTTGCATTCCCGGAAGATCTTCATAAACTCTTTGCCAGTGATGGTCTCCTTCTCAATCAGGAATTCCGCGATCTTATCCATAATCTCACGATTCTCGCTCAAGAGACGTTTCGCCTCCTCGTAGGATTCCTTCAGAATCTTCATCACTTCCTGGTCGATCTCGGATGCCGTCTCTTCGCCGCAATTTAAGACAGCACGACCGCTTAAATACTGATTCTCCTGGGTAGCAAGACCCATGAGGCCAAATTTCTTAGACATACCATACTGGGTCACCATGGCTCTGGCGATTCTGGTTGCCTGCTCAATATCATTGGCTGCACCTGTGGTGACGGTATCAAATACCAGTTCTTCTGCCGCACGACCGCCTAAAGCGCCTACTAACATGGCACGAAGTTCTTTCTCGGTATTCAAATATTTCTCCTCTTCCGGCACATGCATGACATAACCAAGGGCTCCCATGGTACGTGGAACAATGGTGATCTTCTGCACTGGCTCGGAATCCTTCTGCAGGGCGCTTACCAGGGCGTGGCCTACTTCATGGTAAGACACGATCCGGCGCTCCTCTTTGCTAAGGATTCGGTCCTTCTTCTCTTTACCAACTAATACAACTTCCACTGCCTCAAATAAATCCTTCTGGCTGACTGCATTTCTGCCGTTCTTCACTGCAAGAATGGCCGCCTCGTTGATCATATTGGCAAGGTCAGAACCAACGGCTCCGGAAGTTGCCAGGGCAATGGCATCTAAATCTACAGTTTCATCTAAGGCAACATTGCGGGAATGTACCTTTAAAATGCTGACACGGCCTTTCAGATCTGGTTTATCCACGATGATCCGGCGGTCAAAACGGCCTGGACGCAGCAGTGCCGGGTCTAAGATCTCCGGACGGTTGGTAGCCGCTAACACTAACAGTCCCTTAGAGGAATCAAAACCATCCATCTCTGATAATAACTGGTTCAAAGTCTGTTCGCGCTCATCGTTGCCGCCTCCGAAACGGGAATCACGGCTCTTACCGATGGCATCCACCTCATCGATGAAAATGATACACGGTGCATTTTCCTGGGCCTGCTTGAACAGGTCACGGACACGGGACGCACCGACGCCCACAAACATCTCCACGAAATCAGAACCGGATAAGGAATAAAATGGAACCTGCGCTTCTCCGGCTACTGCCTTGGCAAGCAGCGTTTTACCGGTTCCTGGAGGGCCTACAAGCAGGGCTCCCTTTGGTAATTTTGCTCCGATATGAGTGTATTTACCAGGATTATGAAGGAAATCAACAATCTCAACTAAGGATTCCTTGGCCTCATCCTGTCCTGCTACATCCTTAAAAGTAACCCCGGTTTCCTTCTGCATATACATCTTTGCCGTACTTTTTCCGACGCCCATGACGCCTCCGCCCATGCGGCGCATCATGAAATTCATGAAAAATACCAGGCATCCGAACATCAGCACATAGCTGACAATGCTCCAGACTGCCGTGTTCTGATGAACCTGCTCACTCTTGACTCCATTGGCAAGAAGTCTCTGGGTCAGCTGATCACCGCTCTCCATACGAATGGTCACCAGTTCATCTAAGAACAGGCCCTTGTTGCTGGAATCCTTCTTTAATTTAAAATAAATCTGGGAACTGTCTACTTCCGCGCTCTCCACTCTTCCAGACTCTACTAACTGGACAAAATCACTGTAAGGGACACGGGCTTTATTTCCCCAGAAACTGCTCATCCACATCACTACTGCCAGTGTGATCAGTCCGGCTATCAGAATGGTAGCAAATACCTGGCCGGAACCTGGCATCTTACCATTACTGTTTTTGTTCTTATCATTCATAGTCGCTTCTCCTATCTCTCGCATCTGGCTATACTCCGCCATATCTACTTATTATAGAGGCAGCACAATTATAAATCAAGGAAAGAACATGAAAAAATTATAAACTTTTTTCAAAAATTTCTGGATTTCTATTTATCATAGGAGTATAATGTCTAAGTTATTTTATAAATATAACGCACCCCAAATTACCCACAATTTTATCATTACGAAGGAGGTTTACGATTATGCCAGTAAAATATGTCTTCGTCACCGGCGGCGTTGTGTCCGGCCTTGGAAAAGGCATCACAGCAGCTTCTCTTGGCCGCCTGTTAAAGGCCCGTGGCTACAAAGTTACCATGCAGAAATTTGATCCTTACATCAACATTGACCCAGGAACCATGAATCCGGTTCAGCATGGTGAAGTATTTGTAACTGATGACGGCACAGAAACCGATCTGGATCTTGGCCATTACGAGCGTTTCATCGATGAAAGCCTGACCAAGAATTCCAACGTAACCACTGGTAAAGTTTATTGGACTGTTCTGTCCAAGGAGCGCCGTGGTGATTACGGCGGCGGCACCGTACAGGTAATTCCCCACATTACCAATGAAATCAAGAGCCGTTTCCACCGCAACTACACCACGAAAGACACAGAAATCGCCATTATCGAGGTAGGCGGCACGGTCGGAGATATTGAGAGCCAGCCATTCCTGGAAGCGATCCGTCAGTTCATGCACGAGGTTGGACCTGACAATGCGATCCTGATCCACGTCACTCTGGTTCCTTATCTGAAAGCCTCCGGCGAATTAAAGACCAAGCCTACTCAGGCCAGCGTCAAGGACCTGCAGGGCATGGGCATTCAGCCTGATATCCTGGTCTGCCGTACTGAGCATCCGTTGGATGACGGCATCCGCAGCAAGATCGCTCTGTTCTGTAACGTGCCAAAGAGCCACGTTCTTCAGAACCTGGACGTGGAGGTTCTCTACGAAGCTCCACTGGCTATGGAGAAAGAGCATCTGGCAGAAGTTGCCTGCCAGTGTCTGAACCTGCCATGTCCAGAACCGGATCTGGAAGAGTGGAAGGCCATGATCGACGCATGGAAACATCCACTGAAAGAAGTAACCGTCGCTTTAGTCGGCAAATACATCCAGCTCCATGATGCTTACATTTCTGTTGTCGAAGCATTAAAGCATGGCGGTGTTGCAAACCGTGCAAAAGTCAATATCAAATGGATCGATTCTGAGACTGTTACCCGTGAAAATGCGGCAGAACTGTTAGGCGATGTCAGCGGTATCCTGGTTCCAGGTGGTTTCGGAAGCCGCGGTATCGACGGTAAGATCTACGCCATCGAGTACGCCAGAACCCACAACGTTCCATTCCTTGGTCTCTGCCTTGGTATGCAGCTTTCCATCGTGGAATTTGCAAGAGACGTGATCGGTCTCACAGACGCACACAGTGAGGAACTGGATCCTTCTACCACTCATCCGGTGATCCACCTGATGCCTGACCAGAACGGCGTGGAGAACATCGGCGGAACCTTAAGACTAGGTTCCTATCCATGTGTTCTGGATAAGTCCTCCAAGGCATATGCTCTGTACGGAGAAGAGCTGATCCATGAGCGTCATCGTCATAGATACGAGGTCAACAATGATTATCGTACCGTTCTTTCTGAAAATGGTATGCTGCTGTCCGGTATCTCTCCAGACGGCCGGATCGTGGAAATGATCGAGATCCCATCCCATCCGTGGTTTGTTGCCACCCAGGCTCATCCAGAGTTAAAATCCCGTCCGAACAAGCCACATCCACTGTTTAGAGGATTTATCGAAGCCGCTGTAAAAGCTTCCGAAAAATAACTCATAACGAATTAAAAAATCAGCCATACTACCCTCTAAGGAGGTGATTGTATGGCTGATTTTTTTGAAGATACAAAAAAAGAAGAACAGGACGATGATGATCTTCGCATCTGTTCTTCTATGGAATGTACCGGTCTGATTCCCGCTTTGCCGGAAAATGAGGACCAGTTAGAATCCTATGAGGAATTGTATCCATTTCTTCCTAAAATCCCGGATCAGAAAACCACCTGAACCAGGAACATATAAAATACGGTTCCCACACCAATGCTTAACAGGGAATTTTCCTTCCACCAGTGAAGAGCCACGATCAACACCACGGCTAACAGTTCCGGCAGTCCAAACGGAAATGCCGTTAAGGAGATTCCCTTTAAGCAGTACACCACCAGAAGTCCCATGGTTGCATAAGGAAGCGTCTTGCCCAGATATTCCACAAAATCCGGAACCTTCTTGCCCGCCGGGAAAATAAGGAACGGCAAAAAACGTGTGATCATGGTGGCAATCGTTAAAAGGATCACAATTACAATTCTCTGAAATCCAGCTCCGCTCATTTATCTGACTCCTCCTTCTGCTTTTTTCTCCCGTTTATATCCCCAGGTCAGTGCCAGAATGATCACTACCATAGCTGGAATAATAAAGGAGGATGCTCCAAAAATCACCACACAGGCCGCTGATCCTAATAATCCAATTAACGCCGGTCTGTGATTCTTCTGATGTTTCCATTGATCCGTAAAGATCACCACAAATAACGCAGTCAGCGCAAAATCCAGTCCCTGGGTATTGAAGGTCAGAAGACTTCCCACCAGAGCGCCCAGCATGCTTCCCGCTACCCAGTAGCACTGATCCAGAAATGTGATCCAGAAAAATACTTTATCCTGCTCCAATGTCTCCGGAACTGTTTCATCGCAGACTACGGAAAATGTCTCGTCCGTCAGCGCAAAGATCAGATAAAATTTGCCCTTCTTTACGTCCCGGTATTTATTTAATAAAGAAATTCCATAAAACAGATGTCTCGCGTTGATCATCAGTCCCATCAAAAACGCGTAAATGGGATTCACCAGCCCTGCAAGCAACGTCACCTCCAGATACTGAAGACTTCCCGCATAGATAAAAATACTGGAAATTGCGGTCCAGCCGATGCCAAATCCATTGACCTGCATGAGGATTCCGTAGGCTGCACCAAGAAATAGGTATCCGATCAGAACGGGGATCGTCTTAGGGACCGCATATTGGAATGCCTGTTTTGTGCCTTTGTTCATGAAATGATTTCTTCACTTTCTCTTGCATATTTTTCTATTTCCTAGTAACATAGTAGAAAACTAACTATCAATTTTAGCGTTTTCCCCAGCATTTGTCAATGTAGGACACGCGTTGTACTTAATGAAAGGAATGGAACATCATGAATCTTTCTGATTACACCTCCTGCCATCTCTGCCCCAGGTCCTGTGGCATCGACCGCCGGGTTTCTGTTGGGTTTTGTGGCTGTGGAGATACTATAAAAGCCGCCAGAGCAGCATTGCATCACTGGGAGGAGCCATGCATCAGCGGCACCCGCGGCAGTGGAACAGTATTTTTCTCCGGCTGCACTTTAAAATGCTGCTTTTGTCAGAATTACCCCATCAGCCAGCAGGGACTTGGAAAAGAACTGACTGTGAAACAACTTGGGGATATCTTTCTGAAACTTCAGGATCAGGGTGCTCACAAC
>CAKRWX010000128.1 GCA_934418055.1 uncultured Lachnospiraceae bacterium | reverse complement strand
GCAGTCCGTCCGATCCGCATCCCGGAGAAGAACATTGACTGGACCTTCTTCCGCGAGAATATCGAGGGCGAGTACATCTGGGGCAATAAGGGCATCCAGGTCAACGACGATCTGGCCGTTGATTTCAAGGTTCAGACCGCTCAGGGAAGCGAGCGCATCGCAAGAGCCGCATTTGAGTACGCAAGAAAGAACGGCAAGAAGAATGTGACCATCGTCACCAAGGCCAACATCGTAAAACTGGCGGATGGAAACTTCATCAAAGCGGTCCGCAAAGTCGGCGAGGAGTACCCGGAGATCGAGATCCAGGAGCGTTTGGTAGACGCCATGTGCGCGAAAATGCTGGACCCAGAATTCAATAAGGGCATTGAGGTGATCGTTCTTCCAAACCTGTACGGCGATATCGTTACTGACGTGGCAGCAGAGCATCAGGGAGGTCTGGGAACCGCTTCTTCCTCCAACATCGGCAACAAATATGCCATGTTTGAGGCAATCCACGGAACCGCTCCATTCTTAATGAGCCACGGCAGAGGCAACTACGCAGACCCATGTTCCCTGATTCGTGCGGCAGGCATGCTGATGGCACACATCGGATACGGCGACCGCAAAGAAATTCTGGACAAGGCACTGGATATCTGCACCATTACCGAACGGAAGCTGGTGGTGACCACCGATGTGGACGGTGCGACTGCAGCAGAATTTACCGATTATCTGATCGATACCATTAATAAATTAAAATAAATGGTTGTTACTTCTTAAAAACTTCTTCAAAACGAGAACGCCCAGGCTGGTTGACCGGGGCGTTCTTGTTTTATACCGTTAAGGCTTCCAGAAATAACCGCACCTGTGGCAGCTTCCCATAATCTTCCCGGTAAAGGACATGAGTGCTGCGGACAAATGGGGTTCCATCATCCATATACAGATCCTCGATATATCCGTCAAAGTCCTCCAGACAGATCCGCGGCAGGATGCACCAGCCAAGACCGTAGCGGACCATTTCCTTGCAGGTATCAATGTTGTCGATCCAGAGGCTGGGGCGGATCTGGTTTAAGTGGTGTTCGGACATCCAGGCCTGGATCCGGCTGGTTAAGTTGGAATCGGTGTGTCTTCCGATGTAGGAGTAATCGGTCAGTGGCCGGTCTTTGTTTTCCATACTGCATACAAAGCACATGGGCTCTGTGGAGATCAGAAGGCTGGCCTCCTCCCAGGGATAATGCCCCCGCAGGATGGCGATGGAGATCTCATCCCGGTTTAACATCTGGAAGAGCTGCTTGCTCTGACCGGTGGTGATCTGCACATCCACATCAGGGTAGTTGGAGGTGTAGCGCTTTAGGATCGCAGGGAGCCGGTAATGGGAGAAGTTTAAGGAGGAACCAAGCCGCAGGGTTCCGCAGACTTTATTCTGGCTGGCCAGGACCTGTTCCTTCAGAAGCCTGCTCTTTAATAAAATATCGGTGGCATAGGGAATGATACTTTCTCCAGAAGGAGTCAGGATCACTCCCTTTTTTGAGCGCAGAAATAACTGACAGTTTAATTCTTCTTCCATTTTCTGGATGCGCTTGGTGATGGCTGGCTGGGTCATGTAGAGACGGCTGGCGGTTTTGGTGATGTTTTTGGTCTCGTTTAAGTCTAATAGCAGTTCGTAATCTTTTTCATCCATTTTTATAAATTCCTCGCGACTATTTCATCAGGTTTGTGGGCTTCCTGCGTGTATGTAAGGAATGCCTGGTTTACCAATAAAACCATTCCATTTGGTTATGGATCATAATAAAATTGTACCATTTTACTTTATGAATCGCAAGTGATATTGTTAGGTTATCAAGAAAAAGTGATCAAGAAAAAATGATCAGGAGTGACTGGAAACGAAAGGAGTTCAGAGTTATGTATATGACTAAATATCCATGTGTGTACATGAGAGGCGGCACCAGCAAAGCGGTATTTTTCCATGAGAAGGATCTTCCGAAGGACAAGAGCCTGTGGGATGAGATTTTTATGAAGGTGATGGGAACGCCGGATGTGAAACAGATCGACGGTATGGGCGGAACGGTTTCTTCTACCAGTAAGATCGCCATCATTTCCCCATCGGACCGGGAGGACGTGGATGTGAATTACACCTTCAAGCAGGTGGATATCGTGATCCCGAGAGTGGACGGAAGTGCAAACTGTGGAAACATTTCCTCCGCAGTCGGTCCATTTGCCATTGATGAGGGGCTGGTGAAGGCAGTGGAGCCGATCACGGTTGTCCGGGTATTAAATACCAATACCAACAAGATCATCGAGGAGCATGTGCGGGTACAGGATGGTCACGCCATGGTTCACGGGGATGAGGTGATCAAGGGTGTTCCGGGTACCGGTTCCAGGATCGATATGTATTTTGAGGATCCAGCAGGTTCCAAGACTGGTAAATTATTCCCGACCGGCAATAAGAGAGACGTGTTTGATGTGCCGGATTACGGAAAGATCGAAGTGACCGTGTTAGACTGTTCCAATCCTATGGTATTTATCCGGGCGAAGGATCTGGGAATCCAGGGAACGGAGCTGGTGGAGTTAAACCAGAACAAAGCTGTGATGGAGCACATCGAGCGGATCCGCTGTATTGCAGCATTAAAATGCGGTTTCGTGGAGAAATGGGAGGACGCGAGAACCAAATCCACCTCCGCACCGAAGGTTTCCATCATTTCCGAGCCGCAGGATTACATTGATATGGATAAAAATCAGGTCAAGGCAGAATCCATGGATATCTGCTGCCGGGCGATTTCTGTTGGTTCTTTACATAAGGCGTATCCGATGACGGTCGCAGTAGGAACCGGAGCGGCTGCAAGAATTCCTGGAACCATTGTCAATGAGATCGCAAAACCGGCGCCGGATCAGGATATCATCAAGATCGGCCACTCCAGCGGTGTGACCGAAGTGGATGTGAAGATGGACGGTGAGAAAGTGATCAAAGGCGGCGTTACCAGAACTGCCAGAAGGATCATGGACGGATATGTGTATGTGAGAGACTAGAAGGTGATGATAGAAAGCAAATGGATGCTGTGAAAGTATTGAGAAAACAGGAGGAAAATTTATGGTTACCTTACATGAAGGAAAACAGTACATATTAAATAATGAAAGAATTGCTTCCAAAGAGGAAGCTCAAAAGTTATCAGAGGAGGACGGCAGAAAGCAGACTCTGACCTATCAAATTATGGAAGCCCACAACCATTCCGGTAATATGGAGCATCTGCAGATCCAGTTTGACTCCATGGGTGTCTACGATAACACCTATGTGGGCATTTTACAGACCGCATATGCCAGTGGTTTAAAGGAATTCCCGATGCCTTGCGTGTTCACCAACTGTCATAACTGTCTGTGTGCAGTCGGCGGTACCATCAACACCGATGTACACAAATATGCGGAATCTGCCTGTAAGAAATCCGGTGGAATTTTCGTTCCGCCTCATGAGGCAGTGATCCACCAGTATATGCGGGAAATGATCGTCAAATCGGGCGGCATGTCCATCGTTTCTGATTCCCATACCCGTTACGGCACCCAGGGCTCTGTGTCGATCGGAGAGGGCGGCCCAGAGCTTGCCAAGGCTATGCTGGGAAAATATTATGAGATCGATTACCCGGAAGTGATCGCAGTCTTTATGACTGGCGCGCCAAAGCCGTGGGTTGGTCCGATGGATGTGGCACTCAGCATCATTGGTAAGGTATTTAAGAATAATTTTGTGAAAAATAAGGTGCTGGAGTTTATCGGACCTGGCGTGGAGAGCCTGTCCATGGATTTCAGAAATGGCATCGACACCATGACTACAGAATCCGCCTGCTTATCCTCTGTCTGGGCAACCGATGACAAGGTAAAAGAGTATTTTGAGATCCACAAACGTCCGCAGGATTTCAAGAAGCTGCAGCAGGGCGACGCAGCCTGCTATGACGGTGTGGTGGAGATCAATTTAGACACGATTGTCCCGATGATCGCCCTTCCGTTCCATCCAAGCAACGCTTATCCGCTGGCTGACGTGATCGCAGACCCGGAGAAATATTTAGGCATGGTGGAAAAAGAGGCGGAGAGAGTCTTTGAGAACAACAAGGACATCCACTTAGATTTACGTTCTAAGATCCACAATGGCCGGATCAAGGTAGACCAGGCGGCGATTGCAGGCTGTGCGGCTGGTTCCTTTGAAAATATTTATGCTGTGGATCAGATCGCGAAGAAATTAGACCGTGGCCTGGGAACGTTCCCGTTGAACATTTACCCGGCGTCCCAGCCAATCATGTATGAGTTAAATAAACTGGGCGTGTTAAATGATCTGATGAACTATGGCGTCCGTGTGAAAACGGCATTCTGTGGTCCATGCTTCGGCGCTTCTGATGCTCCTGGCAACAATGATTTCTGTATCCGCCACAGCACCAGAAACTTCCCGAACCGTGAGGGCTCCAGCCCGGCTAACGGTCAGATCGCTTCTGTGGCGCTGATGGATTCCAAGTCTATCGCGGCAACAGCATTTAACGGTGGATATCTGACCTCCGCAGAGGACTGCCCGGTGGAATTTACCACCCCGGCTTATGAGTTTAATGAGCATATTTACGATAATATTGTATACAACGGATTTGGTAAAGCCGAGCCGGAGACAGAGCTGGTTTACGGCCCATCCATTAAGGACTGGCCAAAGATGTGTGCCTTAACTGACAATCTGTTATTGCAGGTAGCCAGCGTGATCCGTGATGAGGTGACCACGACCGATGAGCTGATCCCATCCGGTGAGACCGCTTCCTACCGTTCTAATCCATATAAGATTTCTGAATACACCCTGATCCGAAAAGATCCGGAGTATGTGGGAAGAGCGAAAGCTGTTCAGGTATACGAGAAAGCCAGAATCGCAGGAGACGCCCAGAAAGCAGCAGAGGTTTATGAGGTGCTGAAAGCGGCAGGTGTTGATACACCGGTGGAAGAGTTAATGAAGACTACAGGAATCGGCTCGATTCTCTACGCAAAACGTCCAGGTGACGGCTCTGCCAGAGAGTATGCAGCAAGCTGTCAGAAGGTATTAGGCGGACTGGCGAATATCTGTATCGAGTATGCGACCAAGCGCTATAGAAGCAATTGCGTCAACTGGGGTATGCTTCCATTCACTTATCCAGATGATAACATCCAGTTAGAGGTTGGCGAGTATCTTTACCTTCCACAGATCCGTAAGGCCGTGGAAGAGGGTGCAACAAAAGTAGAGGCCGTGATCATTGGCAAAGACGGAAGCACCAGAACCATGGAGCTGGAGTTAAATGGGGTAACTGAGGCAGAAAAGAAGGTGCTGTTGGCAGGAAGTCTGATCAATTCCTATCGAGAATAAATCTGCGATGAGACAAGGGACAAGGTTGAAAATCCGATACTAGAGAAGCTTTCAACCTTGGAACCTGTCAAACCGTCTGAGAGGGGGCAAAATCAGAAAATGGAAGAGAAATCGGAACTTCGCAAGCTCGCAGAATTCATTCATGACCTTACCTGGGAGGCACTTCCGGAAGAAGTACAGAAAACGGTGCCGCTGCGGGTGCTGGATCTGGTCAGCGTGGCGGCAGGAGCAGTCCATGATCCATTGGTGGAACAGGCAAAGGAGGCGTTTTCCTATTTATATGGAGAGAATCTGTGGAACAGAAAAGAGCCTGAGCACGGGGAAAAGAAAGAAAAACCTGGTTGTGCCCATATCTGGGGCCAGTCCGGCACTTATCCACCTGCTATGGCAGCCATGGTAAATGCCATGCTTGCCCACACCCTGGAGCTGGATGACGTCCACACTGCTTCCAAGACCCATGGAAGCGCCAGTCTGATCCCGGCCGCATGGGCCTGCGCGGAAAGCTTAGGCAGAAGCGGAAAGGAATTTTTGCTGGCTGTAGTCTGTGGTTATGAAACCGTGAACCGGGTGGGAATGGCATTCGGCGTCTCCAGCCACCGGAACCGGGGCTGGCATGCCACTGCTACCTGTGGGGTATTCGGATGTGCGGCAGCCTGTGCCAAACTGCTGGATCTAAGTGTAGATCAGATCATTTCCGCTTTGGGAATGGCTGGGACCCAGTCCAGTGGCGTGTGGGCGTTTTTAGGAGATGGCTGTAACTGCAAGGTCTTACATACGGCAAGGGCGGCGGCTGATGGCATGGAGGCAGCTTTCTTAGCGAAGAATGGAATGACCGGGCCGGAGCATATTTTTGATGCCAGAGACGGCGGTCTGCTGACTGCCATGTCCGATGGCGGTGACATCCTGAAGATTTCCGCAGGTCTTGGAGAAGTCTATGAGATCCTGAATATGGACATGAAGCCTTATCCGTGCTGCAGAAGTGCCCACTGTGCCATCGACGCTGCCTTGGAAATCCGGAAAAGTCTGTTGGAAGGCGAAAAGGGGAATGCCCAAAAGCAGAAGATCCTGGAGAAGCTGGCAGATCAGATCAAAAAAATCCAGATCGAAACTTATCTGGTGGGCTATAAACAGTGCGCCGTCAGTGATGGCTGCTTAAACCCAAAAACAACGCTGGACGCAAAATTTTCCACTCCATATTCCGCAGCTGTGGCATTGTTGTACGGTAAGGTGACCATGCAGGAGTTTGAGCCGCAGGTGGTAGCAGATCAGACGGTACAGAAGCTGCTCCATAAAGTAGAGGTAATGCCTGTGGAGCACTTCACCGCCCAGTATCCGAAGCACTGGGGCTGCAGCATGAAAATGACGATGCAGGATGGAACGGTCTACGAGGCTGAGATCACCGATCCGTCCGGAAGCGTGGCCCGCCCGCTGACAAAAGAGCAGGCAGTAGGGAAGGCAGAGGTATTTTTCCGGGAGATCTGTCCGGGAGAAGAGAAGAAACTGGTTGGCGAGATGTTAAAACTGGAAGAAAAAGGGGTTCTTCCAAGAATCTAAGGGGGTAATGTAATGTTAGCGCTTATTGGGTTTGCATTGATGATCGTTTTGATGTTTGTTCTGATCAAAGAGAAAATGGCTC
>CAKRWX010000127.1 GCA_934418055.1 uncultured Lachnospiraceae bacterium | reverse complement strand
AGGGTGAAGTAAGTGATGTAGCACAGGATTTCATCAAATTCATCATGAGCGAAGATGGACAGAAGGTTGTTGAGGACAACGGTTACATCAGCCAGGGCAATGAGGGAGCTTATGAGGCAGCAGGCCTTAGCGGCAAGATCGTTGTGGGTGGTTCTTCTTCCGTAACACCAGTCATGGAGAAATTAAAAGAGGCTTATGTAGCTTTAAACCCAGATGTTACCATCGAGGTACAGCAGAGTGATTCTACTACTGGTATGACTTCCGCAATCGAGGGTGTATGTGACATCGGTATGGCTTCCAGAGACTTAAAAGACAGCGAGACTGAGAAAGGCTTAACTGGAACCACCATCGCTATGGACGGTATCGCAGTGATCGTAAACAATGACAGCCCGGTAGAGGAACTGAGCAGTGATTCTGTAAAGGGTATCTACACCGGTGAGATCACAGACTGGGCAGATGTACAGTAAATTATAGGAATGCTAGATGGGCCCGCTCCTGAAAAAAATAGGAGAGGGCTTTTCTCATAAGGAGACCAGTACAGTATGAAACATGTAAAAGAAATCATCGCAGAGATCATTTTCCTGATATCGGCTCTGGCATCGATCTTTGCAGTGGCAATGATCTGTATCTTCCTGTTTGCCAACGGACTTCCGGCGATTTTTAAGATCGGGCCGTTAAAGTTCCTCACAGGAACCATCTGGAAACCGGGAAATGATATTTACGGCATTTTCCCAATGATCCTTGGAAGTATTTATGTAACCGCTGGAGCCATCCTGATCGGTGTTCCCATTGGAATTCTGACAGCAATCTATTTATCCAAGTTTTGTCCAAGGAAACTTTACCACGTGATCAAACCGGCCATCGACTTGCTAGCAGGTATTCCGTCGGTTGTTTATGGATTTTTCGGTATGGTGGTGATCGTTCCGGCTATGGATAAGATCGAACCTGCAGTGATGGCATTTTTCCATTTGCAGGGAAAATGCAGCGGTAAGAGCATCGCGACAGCCTCCATTCTGTTGGGAATCATGATTCTGCCGACCATCATCGGCGTGGCGGAATCCGCTATCAATGCAGTGCCGGACAGTTACTATGAAGGTTCCCTGGCATTGGGGGCCAGCCATGAGAGAAGCGTGTTTTTCGCCACACTTCCGGCGGCGAAATCCGGTATTTTCGCCGGTGTGATCCTGGGTGTGGGCCGTGCCATCGGTGAGACCATGGCGGTGATCATGGTAGCGGGAAACCAGCCACGTATGCCAAAGGGCATTTTCCAGGGTATCCGTACCATGACGGCCAATATCGTTCTGGAGATGGGCTACGCAACGGACCTGCATAGAGAGGCTTTGATCGCTACTGCGGTGGTTCTGTTCGTGTTTATTCTGATTATTAACCTTTCATTTTCTATTTTGAAGAGGAGGACCGAGTAATGGAAGCAATCAATAAACAGAATTGGAAGCAGCGGATGGCTTCCTATAAAAGAACTCCATTATCCCTGGTTCTGCGCCTGCTGGTGACGGTGTCCGCGCTGATCACCGTGTGTACGCTGGCGTTTCTTCTGATCTACATTCTGGTAAAAGGTGTTCCGTATCTGACTCCAAGTTTGTTTGCATGGGAGTATAACAGTGAGAACGTATCCCTGATGCCAGCTTTGATCAATACGATTTTTATGACGGCGTTATCCCTGGTGATTGCAGTTCCTCTGGGTATTTTCGCAGCCATCTATCTGGTGGAATATGCCAAGAGAGGCAATAAGATCGTGGAACTGGTGCGGATCACAGCGGAGACTCTGACCGGTATTCCTTCTATTGTATATGGTCTGTTCGGATTTCTGTTATTCGGCGTGGCTTTAAAATGGGGCTATTCCATGTTAGGCGGCGCGCTGACTCTGGCAATTATGATTCTGCCGACCATTATGAGAACCACCGAGGAAGCATTAAAAGCCGTACCGGATTCTTACCGGGAAGGCAGTTTTGGACTGGGCGCCGGACGGCTTCGTACCGTATTTCAGGTGGTGCTTCCCTCTGCGGTTCCTGGTATTCTGGCAGGTGTGATCCTGGCAGTGGGGCGTATCGTGGGAGAGACTGCGGCCCTGATGTACACGGCAGGTACCGTAGCAGGTATTCCGGCCAACGTGATGGGCTCTGCCAGAACCTTATCTGTTCACATGTACGTGCTGACCAATGAGGGACTTTACACCAACCAGTCTTATGCCACAGCCGTTGTGCTGCTGATCATTGTCGTGTTAATTAACGCTTTATCAGGCTTTATTGCAAAGAAAATCACAGGAAAGGGGAATGCCTGACCATGGATAAATTTACCATTGAACATCTGGATCTGTACTATGGAGATTTTAAGGCGCTGAAGGATATCAACTTAAACATCAGTTCCAATGAGATCACCGCATTTATTGGACCATCCGGATGTGGAAAATCTACTTTATTAAAATCTTTAAACCGAATGAATGATCTGGTGGAAGGATGCCGGATCACTGGAAATGTACTGTTGGACGGACAGGACATTTATGGAAATATGGACATTAACCTGCTGCGGAAACGGGTGGGTATGGTGTTCCAGAAGCCAAATCCATTTCCAATGAGTATTTATGATAACATCGCCTACGGACCGAGAACTCACGGCATCCGTTCCAAGGTAAAACTGGACGAGATCGTGGAGAAATCCCTTCGGAACGCGGCAATCTGGGATGAGCTGAAGGATCGTCTGAAAAAGAGCGCTCTGGGATTGTCCGGCGGCCAGCAGCAGCGTCTGTGTATCGCCAGAGCCCTGGCAGTGGAGCCGGAGGTGCTTCTGATGGATGAGCCGACCTCCGCCCTGGACCCGATTTCCACGTCCAAGATCGAGGACCTTGCGGTGGAACTGAAAAAAGATTATACTATCGTTATGGTAACTCATAACATGCAGCAGGCCGCAAGAATTTCTGATAAGACTGCATTTTTCCTGTTGGGAGAAGTGGTGGAATACGGCGAGACGGAGCAGATCTTCTCCATGCCGAAAGAAAAGAAAACCGAAGACTATATTACAGGAAGGTTTGGTTGATATGAGAAATTATTTTGATGAGCAGTTAGAGCTGTTAAATGTGGAACTGATCCGCATGGGATCTCTGTGCGAGGACGCCATCATGGGCGCGTCCAGGACCTTGATGGGAGAAGAGGGCTTTGCAAAACAGGTCAATGAGGCAGAGCATGAGATCGACCAGAAAGAGCGGGATATCGAGAATCTGTGCTTTAAATTGTTGTTAAAACAACAGCCGGTGGCAAGAGACTTACGTCAGGTGTCTGCAGCCCTTCGGATGATCTCTGATATGGAGCGGATCGGCGACCAGGCATCGGATATTGTGGAAAATGCCCGTTTTCTGCAGGGAACTTCCTATGAGAGCAACATTCATATCCGGGATATGGCGGATGCAACCATGAAGATGGTGACAGACAGCATTGATTCCTTTGTGAAACGGGATCTGGAACTGGCCAGAAAGACCATGAAGGAAGATGATGTGGTGGATGAGTTATTTAATAAGGTAAAGAAAGAACTGATCGGTCTGATCGCGGAGGACAGCACCAAAGGAGAAGTGTGTCTGGATCTTCTGATGATCGCCAAGTATTTTGAACGGATTGGAGACCACGCTACTAACATTGCGGAGTGGGTGGAATATTCGATCACAGGAGTGCATATTGGAGATTAACGTTACGGTTCGCGCAATACAGGAACGGTAGCAGAGATTAATAGGAGAAAAATGATGATCTATCTGGTAGAGGATGACAACAGCATTCGGGAACTGGTAATTTATACGTTACAGAGTACCGGCTTTGAGGCTAAGGGATTTGCCTGCGGAGCAGATTTTTGGGAAGGCATGAAGGAAGAACAACCAGATCTGGTGCTTCTGGACATCATGCTTCCAGACGAGGACGGACTTTCCATTTTGCGGAAATTGCGGGGAGCGGCGGCAACCCAGAAGCTTCCAGTGATGATGCTGACTGCCAAGGGAACAGAATATGATAAGGTGATCGGGCTGGACAGCGGAGCTGACGATTATCTGCCGAAGCCATTTGGCATGATGGAACTGGTGTCCCGTGTGCGGGCGCTGCTTCGCCGGACTATGTCTGTTCCGGAAAAAGTGCGGAAATTCTATCAGATGGGGCCGGTTTCTGTGGATGTGGAAAAACATGAGGTTTTGGTGGATGGAAAGCCGGTGACACTGACATACAAAGAGTTTGAGCTGCTTTGTTATCTCATGGAAAATGAAGGAATTGTGTTATCCAGAGACCGTCTGCTGTCCAAGATCTGGGGCTATGATTTTGATGGCGAGACCAGAACTGTGGATGTCCACATCCGGACATTACGTCAGAAACTGGGAATCGGTGGCAGCATCATTGAAACCATCCGCGGCGTGGGATATAAAGCGGATTCCTGTGGAAAGAGAGAGTAACATGAAAAAGAGAATTTACAGAAATATGTGCCTGGTAACGCTGGTGGCGATTCTGTTTTCTGCGATTCTGACTTCCTTCTTATATTATCAGAACCTGGAAAAGCAGATGCGCCAGGAACTGGTAACAGAGGCAAAGTACCTGGAAGCTGGAATGGACCTTTCAGGGGAGAATTATCTGACCAATATAACGAAATTGGTAAACAACTCAAGTCGGAACCGGATCACCTGGATCGGTGCAGATGGAACGGTATTATTTGATAATATGGCGGATGCTCCTACTATGGAGAATCATAAGAATCGTCCTGAGGTTCAGATGGCCCTTGCCAGCGGCTCTGGACGGGAAAGCCGGATGTCCAGTACCTTATCGGAGCAGACATTCTATTATGCCCTGCGGCTGGACGACGGTTCTGTGATCCGTGTGGCCAATACCACCAGGAGCGCTCTGGCAGGCAGCCTGGCCATGCTTCCAGCCCTGTGCGGAGCAGCTGTGGTAATCATGATCCTGAGTATGCTTCTGGCAGAACGTCAGACCAGAGAAATCGTAAAACCGATCAATGAGATGGATCTGGATCATCCGGACAGCGGTAAACTCTATGATGAGCTGGCACCGTTAGTCGGAAAGGTGGAGCGTCAGCAGAGGACTATCCGTCAGCAGATGGACACCTTAAGAACCAAACAGAGGGAATTTACCGCGATCACAGAAAATATGAGCGAAGGCTTTCTGGTGGTTGGAAAACAGGGTGAAGTGGCTTCGTATAACACAAGTGCTTTAAAAATCCTGGATGTGGAGATTTCGGTGCCGGAAGAGCGGACGCCAGGCGGTTTAAACATCTTGAACTTTAACCGCAGCCATGAGTTCCGGACCGCAGTGGATGAGGCTCTGGCCGGACATCATCATGAAGAGAACTTGAGAATTGGAACCCGGATGTATCAGATCATTGCCAATCCGGTGACAGAAAAGCAGAATGTGACAGGAGCGGTAATTGTGATTTTAGACATTACGGAGCGAGAAGAGCGGGAGGACTTACGGAGAGAGTTCTCAGCCAATGTTTCTCATGAGTTGAAGACACCTCTGACCTCCATTTCCGGATATGCGGAGATCATGAAGGATGGTCTGGTAAGACCGGAAGATATGAAGCGTTTCTCTGAAAATATTTACCAGGAGGCCCAGCGGATGATCACGCTCATCGGGGACATCATCAAGCTGTCCCAGCTGGATGAGAACAAGGTAGAATTGGAGAAACAGCCGGTGGACATTTATCCAATCGCCCAGTCGGTGGTAGGCCGTCTGGCAGACCGGGCCTCCAAGGCTGGTGTGACTCTGGAGATCCAGGGTGAACGCCAGATCATCGAGGGTACAGCCCAGATCCTGGATGAGATGATCTATAACCTGTGTGACAATGGAATCAAGTACAACAAGGCCGGAGGTCATGTGAACGTGACAGTCGGTTCCAGACAGGGACAGCCATTTGTTTCCGTCGAGGATAACGGAATCGGAATCCCGGAAGAGGACCAGAAGCGGGTATTCGAGCGGTTCTACCGGGTAGATAAGAGCCATTCCAGACAGATCGGTGGTACCGGACTGGGACTTTCCATCGTGAAACATGGAGCAATTTACCACAACGCGAAAGTGGAGATGGAGAGCACGCCGGGAGAAGGCACTAGAATTACCATTGTATTTGCGGAGGGAGCAGCGAAATAAGCTGCTCCTTTTTTCGTTATTTTCCCAGTACTCGCCTCATATAGTTTTAGTAAATTCAGAGACTGTGCGGAGAAGATTTATGAAGGAAATGGCAAGAAAATGGTTGGTGCTGGGGATTTTGGCGATGGTATTCGGTGTCCTTGCGGGCTGTGGGAAAAGCGGTGATTCTGCAAAAGTCCGTGATCTGGAATTTACAGTTATGGATCAGGAGCGGATTCCGGAAGAACTGAAGGCAATCATCGAAGAAAAAAAGATCCAGCCATTCAAATTAACCTATAGTGATGACGAGAACCTTTACATTGTGGTGGGCTACGGCCCTCAGGAAACCGGCGGATACAGTATACAGGTAAAGGAACTGTATCTGACAGATAATTCCATTGTATTTGACACGGAACTATTAGGTCCGGAAAAGGGAGAAAATGCGGCAAAGGAGACTTCTTATCCTGTAATTGTGATCCAGACAGAGCTGCTGGAAAATCCCGTAATTTTTCAATAAACGTGGACGGTGAAATCTGCATATGCTATACTAAAGGACAACGGTAACATTTGGCGGATGATCAGGCGGCTGAAACGTTACGATCTGACAGACACAAGAGGGGATGGGGAAGGTTATGATTTTAAAAGATATTTGGCTGGACGTGAAAGCGGTGCAGGAACGGGATCCGGCGGCGAGAAGTGCATTGGAGGTATTACTTTTGTATCAGGGGGTTCATGCACTGATCTGGCACCGGTTTGCCCATTGGTTTTATAAGCATCACATGTTTTTCATCGCCAGATGGATTTCCCAGGTGGCCAGATTTTTCACATTGATTGAGATACATCCAGGCGCGCAGCTGGGC
>CAKRWX010000126.1 GCA_934418055.1 uncultured Lachnospiraceae bacterium | reverse complement strand
CTCTTCCCGGATATGCGTTGCCGCGTAACTCTTCTGCCAGATTTAAAATTTTCATAACTGTTCTCCTTTTCCTGCCGTCAAAAAAGAATGTGCCTTAGCACATTCTCGCGCCGAGCGCGGTCGCTTGCGACATATTTCTTCTTTGCGTGAGTGCGCATCCCGCGGAGCGTTTTTGTGTCATAGGACGAAGTTTCTTCCTATGACACAAAAAACCGCCTGGGCATCACAAAATAACGGTGCCCAGGCGGTCGGCTTTTTACTACGTGCTCCCCTGTGGTTACCCACGAATCCGCCAGTCGCACGCTCTTAGCCTTATGATATATTATTTATTTTAATTTTTCAAGTACTACTTTTCAGTTTTACTTATTAATTTTACTTATCAGCGGACTGACACAGCTGCGCCCGCAGGTCACCCACTCATCACGGTTCACGCATTGCACAAACAGTAACGCGCAAACAGCAACATCCGTTCTCTTTCTATTCGTTGCGGATAGCCGCCAACGGACTCAAATGCATCGCCCGCAAGGACGGGAAGAATCCTGCTGCCATACCCACGAAAATGGCAAACACAACAGCCGCCGATGCAAGCCACAAAGGAATTCGGGAAATATTGCCTGCCTGTCCGGTCATGATCTGGCCGATGCCCAGGAAGTGGTTCATGATAAACCCGATTCCATAACTGATGGCCACACCGATCACTCCGCCCATAAATCCGATAAATCCGGATTCCAGCAGAAACATATTGCGGATGGTTCGCAGATCGCATCCCAGCACCTTGATGACGCCGATCTCTTTGGTACGTTCATAGATGGACATCATCATTGTATTGGCGATACCGATGGCTGCTACAAACAGGGAGATGGCTCCGATGCCGCCCAGCACCAGCTGGATCATATTGTAAGTCTGCTGGGACTGCTCGATCCATTCCATCTGGCTGTTGGCCTGGAATCCCATATCCGTAATAGCCTTCTGGACTGTGGTAACATTTTCCATATCATCCACATACACATATGCCTGATTATAAATAAAATAGGAATATGGTTTTCCTTTTTTGTTGGTTGGCTGACCCGGGATCGGATTCTTCTTATAAATCTTCTTTAACTGGGTCTTCAGCTGGTCGATATCCGTGTAAACGCCATAGGCATAGGAATTATAATCATCAATACCGCCCTCTACTACACCTGCAGTCTTGATCAGATATTTTTTCGGCGCCTTCACCGGCGTTCCATCACCGCTTCCGCCACTCCGCGACTGATAATAAGCGTCGGTATCGAAGATCACGAACATCGGCTTATTCATATAGTCAATATCCGGCAGTTCCTGGGTATCCCAATAGCCCTTTCCCGTCTTACTATTCTGGAACCACTGGACAATCGCATTTCCATAGATAAATTCCATCTCCGTATTCTTCGGATCCGGCAGCTTTCCCTGCCCCAGTGGTATCTGCTCCATAAACTCCCTGGTCACACCATTGATACTGGTATTGGTCTCATAGACACCCTGTTTTAAAATCACATTGGTCTCCAGCACCGGGGAGGCACTGGTCACATGGGGAATCCGCAGGAATTCCTTCACTGTATCATCAGTAAGATACAGTGGATTATCGCTGGTCCCATTATTTCCATTATTTCCATAATTATAAATTTCAATGGCCGTCATGCTCCCATAGGAAGAATACATCTCCATCATCAGCGCATTTAAGCCAATTCCCAAAGACACCATGACCACCACAGAAGCCGTTCCGATGACAACGCCAAGCACCGTCAGGGCTGTACGGACCTTTCTTCTGCGGAGGTTATTGATGCTCATGGTCAGAAGATCAAGAAATCTCATCGTCTACATCCTCTTCCTGTGAAGCTTTTTTCTTCTTTTTCTTTACTACCACCACGGTTATGGCCGCTACTGCCAGAACTGCCGCTGCAGGAATGATGAATTTCAGATATTTCTGGATTCCTGCTGGCTCCTGGTCAACGGTATCATCGAAGTTTCCTGCATCCATGTCCATATCACTGTCGTCCATGGGCTCTGTCACATACAGGTTCAGTTCCTTCTCGATCGGCTCCTGCTGAATGCCATTTTCATCCTCATAGGTGATCAGAATCTTTACCTTCCCGTCATCGGTGGTTGCTGCTGCACCAGTCACCATCACATCCACATTGCCCGTCTCACCCGGCTTAATGTTGCCCACATACGTATCGGTCGGCACGATGGAATCTGCCTGGAATGCCACAGTCACATTATAAAGGATCACACGGCCCGTATTATTGATCGGGAACATAATGTTGCTCTCATTCCCCACTTCCATGCTGGACGGCATAACTTCGATGGTTCCGGTATTCAGCCGGGCAATCTGTTTTAACGGGATATCAATGCTGACCGTCTCTGAAGCATTCTTAAATTCCGGGCTGTCGTAGGTTTCCTTGATATTCAGCGCATAAGAACGCTGGTCGATCCCCGCCTTGGACTGCATATCGATCTTTAACTCTGTCACCTCACCTGCCCCCAGGGAATTCACTACCACAGAGCTGGAGCCGGAAGCAGTCGTAAATACCGCACTGTCACTGACCTTCTCCGATTCCAGGGAGAATAAAATGTTGCTGGCGCCAATGCTGGAAGACGCATTCTTCATCCGCAGGATCAGCTGGAAATTCTCTCCGGCAACAATCTCCTTCGGTATCGTTTCAAAGCTGTCTACTACAAGACGGGCCTTGGTACGGTCATTCTCATTGAAATCCTTAGAATCGTCCTCTTTTTCCTTATTCTTCACATGAACCCAGAACTCTTCTTCTATTTTCTGAAGATCTCCTGTCGCTGTCTCCCGATATGTAATCTCAAATTTTAACGGATAGTATCCGGTATAGGCATCGGAACGGATCGCAAAGCTGTATGGCATCGATACTGTTTCACCGGCAGCGATCTTTTCGTATTTCCGGTCATAATTGCCTTCGTTAATGGCAAATGGAAATTCGTTGCTGTCCTTGCTGAGTACCATGGAAGCAGTCACATCCCTGGCCTCGGAAATACCGGAATTGCGCATATTGATGGCAAAATCCATCACGTTGGGGTAATCACCGTATGGAGTTGCCTGGCCTTCACCAAGAGTAAAGGAAATCTGGCGGTCCGGATCATTATCCTTATCGTTGGCACCTGGTTTCGTGACCCAGACCAGGACTTCACCGTAGGCAATGGCACTTCTGGAATCTCCAGACTTACTGTAGATCACAATGGGAACAGAATAGTAACCTTCCGAAAGATCAGCCCTCACTCTGGCTGTCAAAGAAGCATTTTTCTCTTTTCCGGCCTGCACAGTTCCCAGCGTTGTTGTTTTAAAGGTATTTTCTGTAATTTCAAATGGAAATACATAATCACCAGCAATAGCATCCGGTTTTGACATGGTAAAATCCTGCTCTTCGATTCCAACCACTACGTTTTCCCAGTCCCCACCACTCTCATTTCTTACAACGAAATTGATATTCATACTTCTTCCAATTTTTCCTTTGGAAATGGATTTTGTCACAATCTCATCGCTGTTATTGTTCATGGGTGATGCCATCGCCGTCATCGGCCCCATCGCCCCCGTCAGCCCGCTCACCGGCACCGCTGTCGCCATCATTGCCGCCATTGCCATGGTCAGCCCCTGTTTCCATAACTTTTTCATCTTCTTTTTTCTCCTCCAGATCATCTTCATGATGTAACTCTTCTATCTTAAATATCTTTCCATCTACAATATGGAACAGCCGGTCGGCATAGGATGCCAGGTGATTGTCATGGGTTACCATAATCAACGTCTGCTGCTGCTCCCGCACGATCCGCCGCATCAGCTTCAGGATCTCCATGGTCGTCTTGGAATCCAGATTTCCTGTAGGCTCATCCGCAAAAATAATCCTGGGATTCACCGCCAGAGCCCTCGCAATTCCCACTCGCTGCTGCTGTCCACCGGACATGGCATTGGCCATGTGGTACATCTGTTTTTCCAGTCCCACCAGCTTTAAGTATTTCTCCGCAATGGCATTCCGCTCCTTCTTCGCCATGCCACGGAATGACAGAGGCAATGCCACATTTTCCACGGCATTCAGCGTCTTTAACAGGTTGTAGGACTGAAAAATAAACCCCACGCGCTTACGCCTGAACTCTACCAGCTGATTCTCAGTCATATGCTCAATGTGGATCTTATCAATGATGATCTCACCTTTGGTCGGCTTCTCCAGTCCGGCTAACATATTTAATAACGTAGATTTACCAGAACCGGACGGACCAACGATGGCACAGAACTCTCCTTTGTTGATGGTAAAATCCACCCCATCCAGCGCATGGACCCTGGTATCGCCTACCTTATAGATCTTATATAAATTTTTTACTTCAATGATCGGAACCGCCAATGCGAATCCCTCCTTCAAATTGTGTCTATTTTGTGTCTTTTTTTCTGTTTCTATAATACACGATAAACTGCTTTCTGTCCCGTCATTAATTCTTACAGTTTCTTACGGTTTCCTATCGGTTGTTTTATTACCCCGGAACCTTCAAAAACTTTTGTATTTTTAGAAAAAATACATTTCAGCTACTTGTCGAAATAAAAATTTATGTTATAGTAAAGCTGAACGTTATTCTTAGGAAAATGTATCAGTGACAAGTCTGACGCATCCTCGCGGCAGCAAATCTTTTATTTTGCAGGATCAAAGGGACCTGTGCGGACCATTTACGGCTGCAACTGGTGGAAAAACTTCCTGTGATTTTTACATTTCTGCTTGTATACGATTGTCTTGTTTGTATACAAAATGCAGGATTCTGTTTTGATCTGTCAGATTCATTCGTAAGCGTTTCGTTCATTGTAATCCCCATGATTTCTATTATTATATAAGAGCTGAAAAACAGGGGAACACCCATAGGTGCCGTTTTATCAGACAAAAAGGAGAAAACAATGAAAAATTCAACTGTAACTATGACCCGTACCCGGACCTTATTCATGACCAAGCTTGCTCTGATGGTGGCCATCATCGTGATCATGGCATTCTCACCTCTTGGATACTTAAGAACTCCGGGACTTACCATTACATTCCTGACTGTTCCTGTGGCAGTGGGCGCCATCATCTTAGGACCGGCAGCCGGAGCAGTCTGCGGCGCAGCATTTGGCTGCACCAGCATTGCTATGGCCATGACCGGTGGTTCCGCATTCAGTGCGGCTCTGCTGCAGATCAACCCATTTGGCCTGTTATTTACCTTACTGGTTCCACGTATCTTAGAAGGCTGGTTATGCGGTCTGGTATTCCAGGCAGTAAAGAAGTTTTCCAAAAATGGTGCGTACATCGCTGCCAGCCTGGCATGCCCAGTATTAAATACCGTGTTATTTATGAGTTCCCTGGTGCTGTTCTTCTACCGCACCGATTATATCCAGAGCCTGGCTTCCAAATTAGGCGCGGCAAACCCATTTATTTTCGTGGTTCTGTTTGTGGGACTGCAGGGTCTGATCGAGGCTGTGGTATGTACCTTCTTAGCAAGCGCTGTTTCCAGAGGACTGGCCGCTGCTTTGAAGCAGTAATAGCTCAGCTTCACAAAAATATCTGTTCATTTACAACTTTTGGCGGAGTGTCTGGCAGTGGCCGGATATTCCGCCAGCTTACTTTCAGGAGGATTGATCGATGAAATTATTCCAAAGCTTAAAAGAAATCCCTATCACTGCCCTTCCTGGTCTCCGCATCGGTAATGCCCAGGACTACGAGGCCATGACCGGCGTTACCGTCCTGCTCTTTGATCAGGGAGCCAAAGTAGGCGTGGACATCAGCGGCGGCGGCCCTGCTTCCCGTGAGACGCCGCTGGCAAGCCCATTGACTGCCGATAATCCTATCAATGCCATCGTCCTATCCGGCGGCTCCGCTTACGGCCTGGCAGCCAGCGATGGTGTGATGCGGTATCTGGAGGAACATGGAATTGGCTATGAGACCGGATTCGCCAAGGTTCCGCTGGTGCTTCAGTCCTGCATCTATGATCTGGGGATCGGACGGGCAGACATCCGTCCTGACGCAGCCATGGGATACGCAGCCTGTGTGGACGCTGAGAAAAACCACCCCATTTCCGGTATCGTCGGCGGAGGCTGCGGCGCCAGCGTAGGCAAAATCTGCGGACGGGAAAGAGCCACAAAAACCGGACTTGGCATCTATGCTGTATCTGCCGGAGAGCTGATGGTCGCCGCTGTCGTGGTACTGAATGCCTTAGGTGATATCTATGATCCTTCTACCGGTATGCAGATCGCCGGACCAAAGAAACCGGATGAAAGCGGATTTTATGATAGCCGGGAAGAGTTTTATAAGCTGATCCAGCAAACGGACCTTTTTACCGGAAAAGGCGGCAACACCACCATCAGCGCCATCACCACCAATGGCCGCTTCTCCAAAGCAGAATTAAACAAGCTGGCATCCATGACCCGCTGTGCCTACGCCCGCTGTATCAACCCCGTGGGAACCATGGCAGACGGAGATTCCATTTATGCCGCCTCCATCGGAAACGTCCCTGCGGATCTCAATATGACCGGAACTTTAGCCGCTGAAGTCATGGCAGAAGCTATCCAGATCGCAGTCAAAGCTTCCAGGGATCTTCCGGAGTAACTGCTCAGAATTTCCTTTCCCTACCCGGGACTCCAGACGCTTCCGCACCCGATCGCCGGAATTGAACCTATTGTTTCACAAAATTAACAAAATTTAAAGAATTTTATTAGGATATTTCATAAAAAAAGCTCTGGTATTTTTGGTCGATTTCTTATATAATAGGGAGAAATGAAAAGAAGGGAGTTCGCTATGAGACATCTGTTAAACCCACTGGATTTCTCTGTGGAAGAAATTGACCAATTACTGGACTTAGCCACTGACATTGAGCATAACCCAAAGAAATACGCTCATGTATGTGACGGAAAGAAAATCGCAACTTTATTTTATGAGCCAAGCACACGTACTCGTTTGAGTTTTGAAGCCGCTATGTTAAATTTAGGCGGTAGTGTTCTTGGCTTTTCTTCTGCCTCCTCAAGCTCTGCTGCAAAG
>CAKRWX010000125.1 GCA_934418055.1 uncultured Lachnospiraceae bacterium | reverse complement strand
TACCATTCTAAGGCGGACCATGGAAAACCGCCCACACTTAGCTCGCGTATTTTGCGAGCTTACGTGCGGCAGCGAGTTTTCCCTGAGCGAAAGCGCGTCCGCATTGGAACGGTATGGCCCTGGACCCGGACCGTCAGCCAACAACCTCACGGTCACATTCTATTTCAGTGGTTCCTTCCCCGGCATTCCCGCCTTCCGCGGATACTTCTTCGCCGTAGCCTCCACCTTCCGGATCACCACCAGCGTCCTCTCCCCCTCCGTCTTCGGAAGTTCAAAAGACACCACATCTTCTATCTTGCCGCCCAGCAGCTTCACCGCTCCCTTTGCCTGGTTCAGCTCCTCTTCCACTTTCCCAGACTTATAAGGAATAAACGCTCCGCCCACCTTCACAAACGGCATACAATACTCCGAAAGCGTCGCCAGATTGGCCACCGCCCTGGACACACACAGATCAAACTGTCCGCGGTACTCTGGATTTCTTCCAAAATCCTCTGCTCTACCATGAACCGCCTCAATCTTCTCCAGTCCCAGCGCCCCAATCACTTCATTTAAAAACTTCACTCTCTTATTCAAAGAATCCAGCAATGTCAGCTTCAGCTCCGGAAACGCGATTTTCAGCGGAATACCCGGAAAACCTGCTCCCGTTCCCAGATCCATGATCCGGATCTCTTTGCTTCCAAGCTCTGGAACCGCCTTCACCAGAGACATACTATCCACAAAATGTTTCGTCACCACCTGGTCCATCTCTGTGATGGCAGTCAGATTCATCACTTCATTCCACTGGATCAGCATCTCATAATACTGAAAAAACTGCTCCATCTGCTTTTCACTCAGCGTCACGCCGATCTGGCTGCACTCTTCTTCCATCCACTGTGCAAACTGTTTCTCCATCAAATTTTCCCTTCCGGCGCACACGCCTGATTATTCATGATCATGATGATATCTTATCTGCTCCAAATAAACCAGCAGTACCGAAATATCTGCCGGAGACACGCCAGAGATTCTGGACGCCTGTCCAATAGACATTGGCTTAAACAGATTCAACTTCTGGATTGCTTCTTTTCTCAGTCCTTTGACCTCTGAATAATCAAATTTCACATCCAGTTTTCTCTTCTCCAGCTTCTTAAACTGGGCCACCTGCTGCTTCTGACGGCGGATATAGCCCTCATATTTCAGATTTATGTTAACCTGTTCCTGAGTATCCTCTGGAAGCTCCGGACGATTCTTATCTAATTTGGTTAACATAAAATAATCCAACTCCGGTCTCTTGATCAGTTCCGCCAGACTGGCGCCACTCTTTAATGGTGTGCTGCCATGACTCTCCAGAAATGCCTGGACCTCTTCCGTAGAACCTACATTGGTATGCTCCAAACGCTCGATTTCTTCCTCAATATCCCGCTCTTTCTTCAATACCTTCTCATACTCCGCATCGCTTACCAGACCAATCTCATGGCCGATGGCACGCAGGCGCAGATCTGCGTTATCCTGTCTCAATAACAGACGGTACTCCGCCCTGGAGGTCATCATCCGGTACGGCTCATGATTCTCCTTGGTCACCAGATCATCGATCAGCACGCCGATATATGCCTGGGAACGATCCAGCACAAACGGCTCTCTTCCCAGTACCTTCATGGCCGCATTGACACCTGCCATAAATCCCTGGACAGCTGCCTCCTCATAACCAGAGCTTCCGTTAAACTGCCCGCCACTAAACAGACCGGAAATCGCCTTAAACTCCAGTGTTGCCTTCAACTGTCTGGAATTGATACAGTCATACTCGATGGCATACGCATTTCTCACGATCCGCACATTCTCAAGACCTGGAACCGTCCGGTACATAGCATACTGGACATCCTCCGGCAGAGAACTGGACATACCGCCCAGATACATCTCATTGGTGTAAAGTCCCTCTGGTTCAATGAATACCTGATGACGTTCTTTATCTGGGAACTTCACCACTTTGTCCTCGATGGACGGACAGTATCTTGGTCCGGTACCTTTAATGGAACCGGAAAATAACGGAGACCGGTCCAGATTTGCGCGGATGATCTCATGGGTCTTTTCATTGGTGTAAGTCAGCCAGCAGGACACCTGCTCCTTCTGAACGGAAGCCGGATCCGTAGAAAATGAAAACGGAACCACCTTCTTATCACCAAACTGCTCTTCCATTTTAGTAAAATCAATACTTCTCTTATCAGCTCTCGCAGGCGTTCCCGTCTTAAACCGGAACATTTCCACGCCATTTGCCTTTAAAGAATCTGTCAGATGCGTTGCCGCCTGCAGTCCATTCGGTCCTGTGGCATTGCTCACATCACCGTAGATACATCTGGCATTCAGATAGGTTCCCGTTGCCAGAACCACGGCTTTACAGTGATATACTGCGCCTGAAAATGTCTTAACGCCCTTGATCACGCCCTCTTCTACCACCAGTTCCGAAACCTCCGCCTGGCGGATGGTCAGATGGTCCGTATTTTCCAGGGTCTTTCTCATTTCCCTGGAATAATTCTGTTTGTCTGCCTGGGCCCGCAGGGAATGTACTGCCGGTCCCTTGGACTCATTTAACATCTTTGACTGAATAAAGGTTTTATCAATATTTTTCCCCATCTCGCCGCCTAAAGCATCCAGTTCTCTTACCAGATGGCCCTTGGAGCTGCCGCCTACGTTGGGGTTACACGGCATCAGGGCAATGCTGTCCACGCTGACCGTAAACATAATGGTCTCCAGTCCCAGTCTGGCACAGGCAAGAGCCGCTTCACAGCCTGCATGTCCTGCACCAACTACTACAGCATCATAATTTTCCTCTAAATATGGCATTTGTTATCCTCTTTCTTACGGTCAGCACAAATCCATGCACAGACCTATCAAACAGTTATTTACCCATACAGAACTTGCTGAAGATCTCATTGACCAGATCATCCTCCACAGCCTCGCCAATGATGGTTCCCAGCTGCTCATATGCGTTCATCAGATCAATGGAATAAAAATCTTCCGGCATTCCGTCTTCAATACTTTTCTGAACCAGTTTAAGGCTGGAAAGGCTTTCTGTCAATGCTGTTTTGTGACGGATATTCGTCACATATACCTCATCGTTAAAATCAATGTCTCCATGATAGAACATGGACTGGATCTCCTTCTCCAGCTCCTCAATTCCAGTCTCCTCCTTGGCAGACACCGGAATCACCTGATGGCCTGTCTGTTTCTCCAGCTCTTCCACAGACACCACCTGCTCCAGATCCGTCTTGTTTAACAGAACCACCGCTTTCCGGTTTCGGATCATTTCTATAATATCCCGGTCATTTTCATCCAGTGGAACAGATGCGTCCACCACGTAAATGATCAGATCTGCGTCCTCTGCCGCCGTCCTGGCCTTCGTTACACCGATCTTCTCCACCACATCCTCTGTGTCGCGGATTCCCGCCGTATCCACTACATTCAAGCTGATACCACGCAGGCGGATGTGCTCTTCCAGCGTATCCCTGGTGGTTCCCGCAATATCCGTGACAATGGCACGTTCCTCACCAACCAGCACATTCATCAGAGAAGATTTTCCCGCGTTTGGCTTTCCTAAAATAACCGTTTTCACACCTTCCGACATGACCTTCCCATTATCCGCTGAAGCGATCAGACGCTCTAATTCCTTCACCATTGGCTCTAATTTCTTCGCCAGTTCCTCCCCATATCCGTCTAAGGAAATGTGTTCCGGATCATCTAAAGCCGATTCAATATAAGCGATCTCATAGATGATCTTTTCTCTTAATGCCTTGATCTTCTCCGACATTTTGCCCTTTAACTGGCTGACAGAGCTTTTTAACGCATACTCATTCTGGGCGTTGATCACATCGATGACCGCTTCTGCCTGTGACAGATCGATCCGGCCATTTAAAAATGCCCGTTTCGTAAATTCTCCCGGCTCTGCTGGTCTTGCTCCATATTGGATCACAGTCTCCAGGATTTTTTTCATCATCAGAACACCACCATGGCAATCGATCTCCACTGTGTCTTCCGCCGTATAGCTGTGAGGTCCTTTCATGATCAGGACCAGGACTTCATCGATCACCTCGTCCTGATCACAGATATATC
Organism: uncultured Lachnospiraceae bacterium; assembly: GCA_934418055.1. Taxonomy (GTDB): domain Bacteria; phylum Bacillota; class Clostridia; order Lachnospirales; family Lachnospiraceae; genus UBA3402. The sequence goes on along the minus strand of CAKRWX010000125.1, from coordinate 3,036 downwards.
CGTACTGGACGGTATGGGATCTGCTCAGATCGATCTTTCCTCCATTTTTCTTCTTAAAAATCTTCTCGATCACTTCAAATGCCTGCCCGCCGCTGATCCGGATGATCCCGATTCCGGAACTGGTCATGGCTGTGGCGATCGCCGCTATGGTATCTGTCTTCATATTCTATCTCCTATAAAAATCGAAAAAGAAAAGTGTACGCACAAAACGTACACTTTTCCGTCACTGCCTATGCCTGCTGATTATCTGCATTGTCTGCACGATCTGCACTGCTGTTCTCTTTCTTTTCTCTTGGCCCTCTGCTGCCTTCGCGGTTCTCACGATTGCGGCCGCCTCTGTATTCCCGTCCCTCACGAGCTTCTCTCTTTAAAGAGATCACCACATGACGAAATGGATCTTCACCCTCGCTTCTGGTCACTACATACTTATCATTCTGTAATGCTGCGTGGATGATTCTTCTCTCATAAGGATTCATTGGCTCTAAAGAAACACTTCTTCTGGTCCGTTTTACCTTATAAGCGATGTTTCTGGCAAGTGTCTCCAGCGTTTCTTTTCTTCTTGAACGGTAATTTTCGGTATCAAGCTTGACTCTTAAATAGCCATCACTCTCTTTATTCACTACCAGGCTTACTAAATACTGTAAGGAATCCAGGGTCTGTCCTCTCTTACCGATCAGAATGCCCATGTCATCGCCTGCCATATTGACAGTCAGTTCCCGCTCAGAGGCATCATAAGAAGTTTCAAGCGTCACTTCCATGTTCATAGCGCCAAATACCTGCTTTAAGAAATCAACGGCTGCTTTCTCACAAGCCTCTACGTTGATCACTTTCTTTGGAGCATCTGCCTTCTTCTCCGGCTCTTGGGCTGCTTCCACGACCGGCGCTGCTTTCGGCTGCTCTGCTTTTGGCATCTTTGTTTCTGCCTTTGGCGCTTTCACCTCCGGTTTCGTCTCTGCCTTAACACATGGTCTCTCCTGGCGGAATTCCTGTTTTGGTTTCTCTTTCCGAGGCTCTCTTGCCGGTTTTACCGGTTCGCTCTTCTTCTCATCCAGGGAGAAAATGTCATCAAGATCATTTTCCTTTTTCTTCTTTGCCTGAATGACAACATCTTTTTTACCAATAAACCCCAGAAAACCTGCGCTTCCCTTTTCAATAACTGTATATTCCAGATTATCACTGGTTGTTCCCAGCTGGATCAACGCCTTGGTAATGGCTTCATCCAGAGTCTTGGCAGTTACTGTAATCATCTCCATAGCTTCCCCTCCTATTTGCTATGTTTTTCGTTATACTTCTGAACCATGTTTGCTTTCGCTGCCAGACTGCCCGGCTTTGCATTCTGATTGTAATACTCATTGGACTCTTTGATGGTCTTCTGAGCTTTCTCAATCTTCGCCTCTCTTACCTTCTCCTCTTTCTGCTCCTCTTCCTGAAGCTTCTTTAAGGTCTCGCTGGCATTCATCGTGATCTTTGTTGGAGGAAGACCTTTCTTTTCGCGTTTTTTATTTGCTTTTGCAACATTTTTCGCGATCAGGTCATCAATATTGATCTTCTTTAAATATTCATTCACACCGATCTGCTGGATTACCTGGAAAGTACTGCTGGCTACCCAGTACAGGCCGATACCTAACGGGAATGTAAAACAGAATACAACAGACATCAACGGCATGGTCACGTTCATGGATTTCATCATGTCATTGCCCATTCCGCCTTCTCCGGCGCTCTGCTGCTGTGTTGGCTGGTTTGCAGTCATCAGCTTGGTGCTGTACCACTGGGTCAGACCAGATAAGATCGGAATTAAAAGTGCGGTGATTGCTACGAAAATAGAGATGCCGGAACCACCCTTCATAAACTCCGTTAATACATTCAGTGGTGTGTATGCAATGTTCATACCGAAGAACTGCTGCATTTTATTGATGGCTTCGATCGCATTCTCGCCGCTTGCAGCAGTTACGCTGGTAATATCCGGGAATGCTGCTGCCAGATCCCCCCACTGCTTGTCTGTTAATTTATATAAGAGATCCACAACCTTGTCCATGTTGGAGTAATCTACTCCAGCCAGTTTGTGGGTCTCAGCCAGGTTGGTAAATACTTCGCTCGTAGCGAAACCAGCTGGCAGTTTTTCAATGATTAAATCAAAATAGTGGCGAACAGAACCAACATATGCCGGAATCTTGTAGATTACCTGGTACAGAGCCAGCATGATCGGCAGCTGGATCAGTAACGGCAGACATCCGCCGGTCATGGAAGTACCGTACTTCTCATAGACAGCTCTTGTCTCTACATTCATCTTCATCATCGAGTCATTGTCTGTTTTGCCTTTGTACTTTTTCTGAATTGCCTGGATCTCCGGCTGCATAACAGCCATCAGTTTACTGGATTTCTGCTGATTTAAGGTCAGCGGAAACATAAGAAGCTTCATAACCAGCGTGAATAAAATGATACATAAACCGATGTTCATCACGCCAAATGCACTGGTAAAACGGAATAACGCATCCATAATCCAGCCTAACACCTCTGCGATAGGGCCGAAAATGCCCCCCGTCTTTGTCAGAACTAATAAATCCAATGAACTACCTCCTCGTCATTACGGAACTGGATCATAACCGCCCCTGCCCCACGGATGACACCGAAGTATCCTCCGGATCGACAGCCATAAACCTTTCACCACGCCGTACTTTTCCAGTGCTTCAATGGCGTATTGAGAGCACGTAGGCGTGTAGATACAGTGATATCTTACTTTTAATGGAGATAAAAAAATCTGATAGCCCCTGATACACAGGATCATTGCTTTTTTAATCATTCCTTCATCACTTCGATTCTCTTAAAATGTTATGCAGTCCGCACAAGTGCAAATATGCACTTTCAATTTTTTTGAAATCTGATTCCTTTGCCATCTGTCTGGCAACTACTACGATGTCTAGTCCAGTCTCGATCTCATCCTTGTGTAAACGAAAACTCTCTCTTACCAGCCGTACAATATGATGTCTCACCACGCTGTTACCTACTTTCTTGCTGACTGAGATACCGATTCTGGTA
>CAKRWX010000124.1 GCA_934418055.1 uncultured Lachnospiraceae bacterium | reverse complement strand
TTCCATGGGTGTGGAGGGAACGGCTTCTCCGGAGGCCATCATCCAGGCGGTGGAAGCGGCAGGTTACGGGGCGTCAAAGAAGGGCGCGCCGGGCGCGGCAGCGAAAGCTGGCGGTTCTGGAGGTGCAGGAGCCGCTGGGAATGCGGAAGAGCTGTTAAAGGACCGGGAGACTCCGGTATTGAAGCAGAGACTGATCTGGTCACTGGGATTTTTAGTGGTTCTCATGTATTTTTCCATGGGACATATGATGTGGAACTGGCCGGTTCCGGCGTGGATGGAAGGCAACCATATCGCTATGGGGCTGCTGCAGATGATCCTGGCAGCCATCGTGATGGTGATCAACCAGAAGTTTTTTATCAGTGGTTTTAAGAGCCTGTGGCATAAGGCTCCGAACATGGATACACTGGTGGCATTAGGCTCCATGGCATCCTTTGGATACAGCACTTATGCGTTATTTGCCATGACCGATGCCCAGCTGAAGGGCAGCACGGAGCTGGTGATGGAGTATATGCACGATTTCTATTTTGAATCAGCGGCGATGATCTTAGCGCTGATCACCGTAGGAAAAATGTTAGAAGCACGCTCCAAGGGTAAGACTACAGATGCGTTAAAGAGCCTGATGAAGCTGGCGCCGAAGACTGCTGTGGTGGTGAGAAATGGCGCGGAGGTGACCGTTGGCATCGACCAGGTGCAGACGGGAGACATATTCGTGGTCAGACCTGGAGAAAATATTCCGGTGGACGGCGTGATCTTAGAGGGGAGCAGCGCGGTCAATGAGTCTGCGCTGACCGGCGAGAGTATTCCGGTGGATAAGGAAGTGGGCGATACGGTGTCTGCAGCGACCATCAACCAGTCCGGATTTATCCGCTGCCGTGCTACCAGAGTTGGCGAGGACACGACTCTTTCCCAGATCATCCAGATGGTCAGCGACGCGGCTGCCACCAAGGCGCCGATCGCCAAAATTGCAGATAAAGTGTCCGGTATTTTCGTTCCGGCAGTGATTTCTATTTCCGTTGTAACTATTCTGGTGTGGCTGATCGCCGGTCAGAGCGTGGGATTTGCTCTGGCGAGAGGCATTTCCGTGCTGGTCATCAGCTGTCCATGTGCCCTGGGCCTTGCGACTCCGGTAGCCATCATGGTTGGTAACGGCATGGGTGCGAAGAATGGTATCCTGTTTAAGACGGCAGTTTCCTTAGAGGAGACCGGCAAGACCGAGATCGTGGCTCTGGATAAGACCGGAACCATCACCGAGGGTATGCCGAAGGTAACAGACATGATACCAGTAGGGGGTATCTCAGAAGAGGAACTGTTGACCTACGCCTATGCCCTGGAGAAGAAGAGCGAGCACCCGTTAGCCAAGGCCATTTTAACAAAAGCGCAGGAAGACGGCGTGAAGGAGCTGGAAACGGAAGAATTTGCGGCGCTTCCTGGCAATGGCTTAACGGCTGTGGTTCAGGGCGAGAAAATGGCAGCAGGCAATTACAATTTTGTTTCCACCCAGGCTACTGTGACCCAGGAGATCCGGGAGAAAGCGGAAAAATTGGCGGAGCAGGGCAAAACGCCTCTCTATTTTGCGAAAAATGGGGAAATGCTTGGCGTGATTGCGGTTGCTGACGTGATCAAATCTGACAGCCCGCAGGCGGTGAAGGAACTTCAGAACATGGGAATCCATGTGGTCATGCTGACCGGTGACAATGAGCGGACAGCCAGGGCCATTGGAGCGCAGGCAGGCGTGGATGAGGTGATCGCCGGAGTTCTGCCGGAGGGCAAGGAGCAGGTGATCCGTCAGCTGAAGGAGAAAGGCCGTGTGGCCATGGTTGGAGACGGTATCAACGACGCTCCGGCATTGACCAGAGCGGATATGGGTATCGCCATCGGCGCGGGAACCGACGTGGCTATTGACGCGGCGGATGTGGTGCTGATGAAGAGCCGGTTGAGCGATGTTCCGGCGGCTATCCGTTTGAGCCGGGCAACGCTGACCAATATTCACGAGAATCTGTTCTGGGCATTCTTTTACAATGTGATCGGTATTCCATTAGCCGCCGGAGTGTGGTATCCTGTTTTTGGATGGAAATTAAATCCGATGTTTGGCGCAGCTGCCATGAGTTTATCCAGTTTCTGTGTGGTGACCAACGCCCTGCGGCTGAATTTATTTGATATCAGAAGCACCAGAAAGGATAAAAAAATCAAAAAGGATCATAAAGAAAAGGAGAATAAAACTATGACAAAGACCATGAAGATCGAAGGAATGATGTGCGGACACTGTGAGGCAAGAGTCAAGAAGACACTGGAGGCAGTGGCTGGGGTATCTGAGGCAGTGGTAAGCCATGAGACCGGAACTGCCGTTGTCACTTTAAGCGAGGCTGTGTCAGATGATGTGCTGAAGAAAGCGGTAGAAGACCAGGATTACAAGGTGATTTCCGTACAGTAAGAAGAGAAAAGTGAAAAATTCCGGGGGCGTCCGAAATCAGGAGCGCTCCCGGAATTTTTTGATCATGTCCACGATCTGACGGCGGGTGTAGGGCTTGATGATGAAGCCGAACGCCTGCACCTTCCAGGCTTCCAGAGAAAATCCGGGAATGCCGGACAGAAGCACCACCTCCGGGTGTTCCGGAAGGGCGTAGATGGAGGACGCCAGGGTGATACCGCTGATCTCCGGCATGACCACATCGGAGAAGACCAGATCCACTGGATTTTCTTCTACATACTGCATGGCGGCAACCGCATCATCGAAGCTCTGGCAGACAGTCACGCCAGGGATCTCATTTAAGATTTTTGTTAATTTTTCTTTTAGTTCTACGGTGTTGTCCACAACGATCGTCCGAATATCCATAAAAACTCCTTATTGATGAAAAAACTCAATTTCTATTAAATACAGTATATCAAAAATAAGCGGGATTCGCAAAGGAATCTGGTAAATGGGGGAAAATTATGTTATGATACTGTTACTGTTTATGGAGAGAAAGGATAGACATGAAAACCATTACCATTAAATATTTTACCGATAAAATTGAGAAACTGACTTATATTGACGGAAAATCTGACTGGATCGACCTACGGGCGGCGGAAGATGTGACTCTGAAAGCAGGAGAGTTTAAGCTGATTCCGCTTGGAGTTGCCATGAAACTGCCACAGGGTTATGAGGCCCATGTTGTGCCAAGAAGTTCAACATTCAAGAATTTTGGAGTAATTCAGACAAATCATTGTGGAATCATTGACGAGTCCTACTGCGGCGACAACGATCAGTGGTATTTTCCGGCGTATGCCTTGCGGGATACACAGATCCATGTCAACGACCGGATCTGTCAGTTCCGGATCATGGAGCACCAGCCGACAATCCAGTTTGAGGAGACAGAGAAACTGACCGGAGCGGACCGGGGCGGAATCGGAAGCACCGGAGTGCAGTAGAGGTCGGAAAGGAATGAATAAGATAGAATGAGAAAAGGAACATGGAAGCAGGGTAGAAAGATCTGTCTTCTGGGTGTGATGGCGGCACTGAGCATTTTTGCCAGCGGCTGCTTTGGCGGCAGCAAAGAGAAATATACCTTCCGTGATAATGGAATCGACCTGCTGGAATCAGGAGATTACGAGGGCGCCATCCAGGCATTTGACCAAGCGCTGGAGGCTTCTGACGGAATGGTTGGCAATTTTGAGTTAGATATTTTAAAATACCGGGCGGAAGCGGAATGCGGAACCGGCGATTATGAGGCGGCGGCCAACACCTACGCGGTGTTAAATCAGGTGGATGAGGAGCGGCCGGAGTATTTAGGAAGAAGCTGTCTTCTGTATGTGAAGGCGGGGGCTGTGGACAAGGCGTTAGAGCAGTACCAGAAAGCCTACGCCAAAGACCCGGCAGGCGAGACTACCCAGGAGGCGCTTCTGGCCGTGGGACAGGGACTGACGGACGCAGGACGTTTTGATGACGCCATGGGACTGTATGAGAGCGCTTTAAGCGGTGGCATGCAGAATGCGGAACTGTACAATCGCATGGGGCTGTGCCAGTTGGATGCTGGAAAGGTGTCTGATGCACTGAGCTATTTTGACCAGGGACTGGCCATGGCTGACCAGGATCCGGATGTGAGGAAGAAGCTGGTGTATAATAAGGCTGCGGCACAGGAGCAGAATACGGATTTTGCTAGTGCTTTAAATACCCTGGAGTCCTATGTGCAGGAGTTTGGTTCTACTGCAGATGTAGAAAAGGAAATTGCATTTTTAAAGACCCGATAGGGAAGAAAGAATTTTTGGGATTGCCCATAGCTGGAAAAGCGGTAGAAAAGAAAGTCCCGGAAGTGGATTCAGTGATAAAAAGGAGAACAGAGTGGCAGAGTTATATGAGTTAAAAGAAACAGAGGAGCGGGTGATCCTGATCGCGGTGCGGACCTGCGAGGAGGACGACACCGAGGCTTGTCTGGATGAGTTAGAGGAACTGGTGAAGACAGCCGGAGCCGTTACCGTGGACAAAATGATCCAGAATCGGGAGCGGATTCATCCGGGAACCTACCTTGGCAAAGGAAAGATCGAGGAGGTGCGGGAGCGTCTCTGGGAGTTGGGAGCTACCGGCGTAGTGTGCGATGATGAGTTATCCCCGGCACAGCTGAAAAATCTGGAGGACGCCCTGGATACTAAGGTCATGGACCGTACCATGGTGATCCTGGACATTTTCGCGGCCAGAGCCAACACCCGTGAGGGCAAGATCCAGGTAGAGTTAGCCCAGTTAAAATACCGGGCCGCAAGACTGGTTGGCCTTCGCAATTCCCTGTCCCGTCTGGGCGGCGGAATCGGAACCAGAGGACCGGGTGAGAAAAAGCTGGAAATCGACCGCCGGTTGATCCACGACCGGATCAGCCAGTTAAAAGAAGAATTAAAAGATGTGGAGCGCCACAGAGAGGTACAGCGCCAACAGCGTGAAAAAGCCCACACCCAGGTGGCGGCCATTGTCGGCTACACCAACGCAGGCAAGTCCACGCTGTTAAATTATCTGACTGACGCTGGAATTCTGGCCGAGGACAAGTTATTTGCGACCCTGGATCCAACCACCAGAAATCTGGAACTTCCCAGCGGCCAGCAGATCTTACTGACCGACACCGTTGGATTTATCCGCAAACTGCCTCACCATCTGATCGAGGCATTCAAGAGCACCTTGGAGGAGGCCCGTTACAGCGATATTATCCTTCATGTGGTGGACGCGTCCAATCCTCAGATGGATATGCAGATGCACATTGTATACGAAACCTTGAAGCAGCTGCAGGTGACCGACAAGATCATTGTCACCGTCTTTAATAAGATGGATCAGCTGGAAAATGATGTGATCCTGAAGGATCTCTCCGCCGATTACCAGGTGAAAATTTCTGCCAAAACCGGAGAAAATGTGGATGGCCTATTAGACACTCTGGAGGAGATCCTGAGAAACCAGAAGATCTACCTGGAAAAGACCTATTCCTACCAGGAAGCCGGCAAGATCCAGCAGATCCGCAAATATGGCGAACTATTGTCTGAGGAGTACACCCAGGACGGAATCGCCGTGACGGCTTATGTGCCGGCGGAGTTGTATGGGCAGCTGGTGTAAAGTTTATAAAGATTTTATTGCATCTCCTGGAATTTAAGAATAAAATAATATAGGAGACATAATGGATTTAGAATGTGCGATACAGATCAAAGGAGGTGTTTGAATGGCAACTTCAAGTATCACAAAGAATTTTATCATTTCTGGTAAAAAACAGGTGGAGAGGTTTGCCGATGCAATGGAAGCATCTGCCAATGATAAGACGCCTCGCGTACCGATTAATCTTACTTATTTACAGGGCGCGGACGAAATTATAAAATTTATGGAGAAAAGGAAGAACATGAATGCAGACAGCAAATAATTTTATTGTGCTGAACATTCGTGAATATTTAGACAGTACAGATAAAAGACTCGGAGAGGAAAAGTTAACAGAGCTCCTTTCCGGGTTTTTCTGTCCTTTGAATCCGGATGTTGAGCGCTTTTTAAAGCATCAGGCAATCGAATTTACAAAAAAACATCAGGCAGTTACATATTTGGTGTTATCGCCAGAAGATGCAGAATTATTAGGTTATTTCTCAATCACGATCAAGCCGCTTGGTGTAAAGGCAAGACCCTTTAGTAATACTGTAAAGAGAAAATTATCAAGATTCAGCGAGATGGATAAAAATGAGCAGGCTTATCATATAGCAGCTTATTTGATTGTCCAATTAGGAAAGAATTTTAACGAAAAGGCAAGAGGAAGAATGACTGGCCAGGAGTTGTTAGAAACGGCTATCAGGCAGATACAGATATTGCAATATCAGGCTGGAGGCATGGTGGTATTTGTGGAGGCAGATAAGAAGAAAAAGCTGCTTTCATTTTATGAAAATTATGGTTTTAAACGTTTTGATACGAGACAGGCGGCATCAAATGATAAAGAATCTCATGAGTTAGTACAGTTGTTGAGACTGTTGTAAGATCAGACTTTTTCTTTTTTAAGATCTATAGGATTCTGGTAATCTGGAAACTTGTTTATATTTTCCGAAATTGACAAATGAAAAAATAAGGATTAATTTAAATAACATATGGAAGAGCATCCATCATTTAGTAAAGAAAAGTTATGAGGAGTAGAGAAAAGTGGCAGATAGAGGTTATATGACTGCTGTTTTGCTGGCAGGTGGCAAATCCAGCCGTATGGGGTATCAGCCAAAGCAGCATCTGGTGATAGAGGGAGAAAGTTTCCAGACACGGATCTTGAAGCAATTTCAAGGGTTTGGTGAGATTGCAGTTTCTGTGGAAAATGGCAGCGAGAAAGACAGGATGAATTGGCCGGAAACTGGAGAGACTGCTGCTTATGCAGTCTGGCGGGACCGGGTGTCCAATCTTGGGCCACTTGGCGGGCTTGAGGCTTGTCTGGAAAGGGCGGCTTATGAAACAGTGCTTTTCGTGGCTTGTGATTATCCGCTGATGACCAGTGCATGCATGGATTTTCTGATCGGGCAGATGGCGGTGGTGGATGACTGTGTGGTTCCTGTGGTGGACGGAAGGATTCATCCGGTGTGTGCAGTCTATCGGAAACGGATCTATCCGGTGGTGGAAGAGCAGATCGAAAATGGGAAACTGGCAGTGAAAGGACTGTTAAAACGACTACAGGTTCATTATGTGGAAATG
>CAKRWX010000123.1 GCA_934418055.1 uncultured Lachnospiraceae bacterium | reverse complement strand
CGTTGATCGCTGCAAAATTATAAAACAGGGACACAGACAAGATCACGAACATGGTGTTGGTCGGCCAGTAAGCGATGACCTGCTTTGGCTTTAATCCCATTACAAAGCATCCGATAATATACGCAAATACAATACAGAACAGACCGGTGTTGATCTTGGTCTTATATCCTAAAAAGATTGCCAGTGCAATGGCAAAAATAATGGCAGCACTTAACATTTTCTGATCCTCCTATTCTTCGATTCCAAGAAGTCGATATGGAATGGTTTTTGTCATATGGTAAACCTGCTCTTCCGGAATTCCGTGATCTACCAGATACTGCATATACTCTTCCAATGCCAGTTCCCAATGCGGATTTTCTGTCTGTCCACCATCGGTATCTACCATCACATGCTCATATCCCACCGCTTTGATGATCTCTAAGTTATCCGGCAGATTGCTCTTATAGGCGCCGCCACCCATGTTCTGGGCATAGCAGCGTTCCAGAATGACATCATAATCTTTCACCAGACGCACCTGGTCATCCATACTCATATCTACTACCCACCATTCCGGATGAGTGATCACGATCTTCTTCACCCCGGCATTTCTTGCAGCCTCTACCACCACAAATGCCTCTTCCGGTGAAACATGGGCAGTTCCTAACACTGCATCATGATCCTTGATCAGCTTGAATACATCTAACAATTCAGGAACTACTTTGCCATCTCTTACCAGTTCGATCCCGTCGGCCGGGTTCTTGCCCATTTTCTCCAAATGACGTTTCGCAGACTGGGTAGGAAGCCAGATCTCTTTTGCCCCCAGCTTCAGTCCTTTTTCTACTGCCTCCGGATTGATGCCGCCGATCACCTTGTTCATCACAACACCGCCATACATGGTGAATCCAGTATTCTCCCCGTACACCCGCTTCACGTACTGGTTCGTCAGATACGCCCGGTTTACGGTAAATCCCAGATGAGTTTTAATGACAATAGCTCTCGCGCCTACACGGATTGCCGCATCCGCCAGTTCAAAATCATCATAAGCTCTCAGTCTCAAATCTGGATTGGTATGTACGTGCATATCGCACACGCCTTTCATGGATACTTTTCCCATTGCTTTTCCTCTCTCTTGATTCTCATTTGCTTAAGCACCTTTATTGTATTCATTTTTAGATAGCGGGAAAAGGTAAAATATGTTATACTTGCCATCGGAAAAACCGATAGCTTATGGAAAAATGGGGGGTTTGTTTTGGAAATCAAAGAATTAAATTATCTTATTGCGATTGCAGAAGAAAAAAGTATCTCAAAGGCCGCTGAACGGCTCTATATGGCCCAGTCCAGCTTAAGCCAGTTTCTTCAGACCTTAGAAAGCAGTCTGGGAAGCCGGTTATTTGTCCGCACCTCCAAAGGCGTCCGACTGACGGAAGCAGGAAATATCATGGTGAAATATGCCTATGCCACATTAGCCGAATATCACCGGACCCAGGATGAGATCCAGGATCTGCAGGAATTAAAAAGTGGAAGCGTCATTCTCGGAATCAGCGGATTCCGCGGGTCCTACCTGCTGCCGCCGGTGTTAAATGCCTTTAAACTGGATTATCCGGGAATCCGGGTACAGATTGTGGAGAAGAATTCCATGGCATTGGAACAGATGCTATTAAGCGGAGAAATCGATGTGGCTCTGCTGGTTCTTCCTGTCTCCGATTCCAGAATCCAGCCAACCTTTGTCATGCGGGACGAGATCTGTCTGATCGCCCACGAAAATCACCCCATCACAAAAATGGCCCGGAAATTTTCTCCAAACTCCCAGACCACTTCCCGGATTCCGTGTTATGTAAACTTAACAGACGCCATTCAATATGAATTTTTCTTAAGTGATTACGATACCATTCTCGGCCGGGAATCCCGCCGTGTTTTCAACAAAAACGGACTCCAGCCCATCACCTGCAACGAATCCCTGACAGCGCTGATGGCTGCCGCTCTGGCTGCTGCAGGCCATGGGCTGGCCTTTACCTACTACAGCTCCCGGCATTATTTCCGGGAGGCACATTTTCTGTCTCTGGGATCTGACGGCGCTTCTGCGGAACTGGCTGCCGCACTGGCCCCAGGCCGTTACCATTCGAAAGCTGCTCTGGCTTTGCAGGAAGTCCTCTTAAAAGTCCTGTCTGAGGATTGATCAGAAGCTTCGTCCGGCTCCGCCGCCGCCGAAGCTTCCGCCGCCACCGCTGCTGCCGCTGTAGCTGCTTCCACTGTCATAGCTGCTGTAATTATCAAAACCACCACTGTAGCCGCTTCCTGAAGAGCGTTTCCCACCTTTTTTATCCGGACGGTTTGCAATGATGATCACAATAATAATCAGAACCGCCACAAGGCCGATGGCGAAAAGTGTTCCCGCCCAATCATAACCCTCGGATGCGGACGCCGCTTCTGGCGCATCTACGGTATCCATGCCGTATTCCTGACGTACTTCATTGAGAAGGGCGAAATACAGCTGCTCGGTTCCATCGGCAAAGTTGTCATTTTTGTAATAAGGAATGGCATTCTCATCGATCAGACGTCCGGTCTTGGAATCTGGAAGCTGTCCCTCCAGTCCATACCCGACTGCCACCCATACCTGGCGATCCTTCACCGCCAGAACAATGAGGACGCCGTTATTTTCCCCTTTGGTACCGACACCCCATGATCTTCCAACTTCCAGGGCATAATCACTGATGGCCTCTCCATCGGTGCTGTCAATCGTCAGAACCACCACCTGGGCCGTGGTCCCGTCATACAGCTCCTTTCCAGCCTCCACGATCCGGTCTCTCTGCTCATCGCTGAAAATTCCTGCGTAGTCATTGACATAAAAGTCTTCCGTGTGATTCGGAATATCCGCCGCAAATACGGTAATTCCATTCAGGCACATCATCACCAGAAGAAGTCCCGCCAGCCACATCCTGGCATAAGTTTTCACTGATTTCCGCATCTGTCTGCATGTATGTTTCATCCATCGCCCTCCCTTTTCCTACCTGTATTTTCCTGCAGCCTGCACGGCAGCTACACTGACCTGCCGTATGGTTACTATAACTCTATTTTAACAGATTTATGAAAAAATCGGTAGAGGGTTCTGCTGGTTTTTCATGGCGAAAGACGAGGAATTTTTTCTATTTTAACGGAAACATGGTCATGATCCAGCCAACAGATACCACACAGCAGATCACAGCCAATGGAATGGACTGTTTGATCATAGATTTCTGGTCATAGCCGCCGCATCCCATGATATAGCCAACTCCAGAGGTTGCCATTGGTGTCATAAACGCTGACAAACATGCCGCCTGAATTAAGATCACAAGGCCAGTTGGGTTTAAACCTGCTGCGGAACAGGTCGCAATAGCAATCGGATAGAAAATCATCATGGTACCACGGTTGGACATAAACTGGGTCAGGATAAATGGCACTATGAAAAAGATCAGTCCTACCAGATAGGAGTTGCCTCCCACTGCGGTTACCATGCTTGCCATATGCGCTCCAATCAGTTCACCAGCACCTGTCGCACTTAAGGCCCCGGAAATTGCAAGGGCACCTACGATCAGCAGAAGCATACTTAATGGAATGGCAGCACTCGCTTCCTTTGGTTTCAGCACACCACATAATACCATTGCCAATGCGCCGATCACCGTTACCTGCCACAAAGCCAGACCGATCTTAGACGCAAACATCATACCAACCGCATCTGCAAAGAAAATCAAGATACCAGCAGCTTCCTGAAAACTATTTAAGCTTGCTGCATTTTCTTTCTTCTTGCCTGAAATTGCAATTTCTGCTGTTGGCTCATCTGGAGCTAACTTTACAGCTGTGAAAATACAGTATAAAGAAGCAATAATTAATAATGGAAGACGGGCAATCATCGGATCTAAAAATCCAATGGTAAAATCTGTATATCCATAGCTTTCCAGATATCCATTCAGCTCACCAGCAATCGTTGCGCCAGCTCCCAGTGGAAGTGTACAGCAGGTGATGATCGTTGCAATGCCAACTGGGAAAATTACTTTACTTGGCTTTAATCCCATACTCTCCGCAGACGCGATCAGCATTGGAGCAACAATTCCAATGACTGAAATCGGACTCTGAACAAACTGGCTTAACAGAACGCCAATCACTACATATCCGATCATCATTTTCGTCAGACTGCCCTTCGCAATGGACGAAATGCGGTCTGCAAGAGCGGTACAGAATTTTGTCCGGTTAAATCCTGCTGCTACAATGCACATACCGGCAATCATAATAACGTTGCTATTTGCAAAATATCCCAGTGCCTCTTTCGCCTGTAAGCACCCAGTCAAGGTCAATGTCATCAAAGATGTGATGGCGATGGTTGCCAGACTGTATTTTCCACTGCAATAACCGATAATGGTAATTGCAAAAATAATTAAACAAATTGCTAACTGACTCATAAAAACCTCCTTCGTATTCCTACCCCTATGTTATTCTGGAAGAATGGATGTGCAGATCTGATACCATTTGTATGGCTCTGGATTGAATGCACGTGCTGCACTTCCACGCTGTTTTAAGATTTCATTTACCTGTCTGAAATAAGCGTTTAAGTCCTCTCCGGTTGCCCTTGCGTTGTTGTGATGAAGCGGCATGGCAAGCTGTGCTCCCATCTGCTCGATCATATCCGCGTAAGTTTCCGGTGAATAGCTGCGAATCCGGTGTCTCAGCATCAGATTTGGTTTTTCATTCTGCAGATGGCTGCAATGCTCCTCGTAATCCCGCCCGGCACTGAAATCGATCCGGTAGTTATTCTTTGTTTCGATCACATAGTTAAAATTAAACATAGAACCTAACGGTCCTAAACGGCATGGACATGATAGTCCGAATCCTTCGGAACCGTCATACAGAACCCGTGCATCGCTTGGACGCTGAAATTTTCCTTCACGGAATGCCCGGTTGTCGTGAGCACCAGGATATACCTTCAATGTGAAATCATCGAAATAATAGGTATTGCCCGGATACAATGGATAAATTGCCGCATAGGGAATATCAAAAACTTTTGCTACTTCTTCCGCACAATCCGCTGGAACCAGCACTCTTCCATAAAAACGATTCCACAATTCTCCTGTCAAATTGCAATGATCGCCATGGACATGGCTCAGCAGGATATAATCCGCACCGGTAAACTGATCCACGGAAAATCCACTCTGCGCATACACTTTTTTTTCCAGCTTCTGATTCTTGGTCAGTTCATCCTCTGTCAGTCCATCAAAATGGCTCATATCCCAATAAAATGGGTCCGTCACCAGCGTTTTCCCTCCTGGCAGAACCATCTCATAGCACTGGACAGAAATCCAACGGATTTTTAATGCAGTAGAATCCATTCGTGTCTCATATGCTTCGCTCATTCGTTGTTGCCTCCTGTTTGTTGTTGATTAAACTTTATCACAAGAAATATCAGGAATCAAATTCATAGTTTTCATCATTTTATTACTTAAAGGAATAATCTAAGTATAAAAAAGAAGACCTATTTCAGATCTTCTTTCTGTTCCGTCAATAATTGAATGAAATACCGCATCGCCTCATTTAACGCTTTATCCGAACGGTAGACCAGGGTTGTCACTTGCTCGATTGGTTCCACTTCTTCCAGATTTAGGTATTGCAATTTATGTTTTCCCAATGGTACGTTCATACACACAGCTGCGCCAAGTCCATTTTCCACTGCATCCAGAAGGCTTCGGATATCACTGACTTCCAGGACAATCTTAGACTCTACATTCTGACTCTTAAAAAGTTCTCTTGCCAGATTACCGGAATTGGTCGTCGCCGGCATCGTAACCATCGGAACTCCTTCCAATCTCTGAATCGAAATCACGGGGAAGGGAAATTCCTCCTGTACTCTGGCTTCTTTCAGAATGTCCGAATCTTGTGCTGTTACAAGTACCAGTCTTGAAACCTCAATTGGTAAGTAAGTGTAACCAGGTACTTTCTCCACATTGGTCACGATTGCCATGTCCAGAGTTCCATTCTGTAACTCCATCATCTGTCTCCGGCTGGTCTCCGCCTTGGTAGACACCTGCACATCTGGATATTTCTCAAAAAACTTCGGGAAAATCTCCTCAATCAGCTGATTGCTCCGTCCCATTCCATATCCTAACCGAATCCGGTGCCGTTGGATGGCCGCCTCACTCTCTAACTGATTAGACAGCTGCCGGTCCAGCTGCATGATCACCCGGCCCGTCTCCACATATTTCTGCCCGGCTTCTGTCAGTAAGAATTGATTGCCCTTCTTTAAAAACAGAGCCACCCCGAGGCTTCGTTCGGTTCGTTGTAAGAATTTTGTCAGCGCAGATTGTGTGATAAATAGCTGCGCCGCCGCCCTAGTGATGCTTTTTTGTTCTGCTATTGTAACGATGTATTCGTAATCGCGAATATCCATAGATAATTCATCCTCTTTTTTCAAAATGTAATAACTCTCTTCTGGGAATCAGTGAATTTCATTGTATTTATCTGACACCAGCTTTTTCGCAGACATCTGCAATTCTCTTCAGATCTGCTCCAAAGCTTTGAACCTCATATGACTAAAGTCACGTACTTCTCAGCCGTTTTAAACGACAAGACTAAATATCGGCGGATACGCCAGTAACTTAGAATCCATGCGGATACGGCGGGTTTCCATAAAGCCACATTTTAATGAAAGGGAAGCATTTGACAAATAAAATAGTATGACCTATAATATACTTAACAGGAAAGCCGGAAGGGAGCCCTACCTCCCCGCCCCGGCGAAAACTTAATTGTTATTTAAAATAGCTGTCAGACTCGCCAAAGTTCAGGACGGCTATTTTTTATGGGTATATGTAAGTATTGCAACGATCAATAAGGCAACAGACACAACCAGCTGCAGCTCTTCATATGTACTCATTGGCACCACCTCCGACAGGCTCGGAACGGGTGCAACGCGTCCCCCGGCTTCCCGGTTAAGCATATTATATTGTCATGGTGTACCTCCTTTATCATAATAGTAACATGCATATCAGCAAAAAAACAATCAAAAAGATTTAATAAGAGTTTGACCAAATCAAAAAAAGATAGATTTTCTTATAAAAGCAAAGCAAAATGCTTTAGTAATTAAAAGAAATGCTGGCGGACAGGAAATGGGCAGGAAGCCCAAACAAATACCAGGAAGGAGATTAGCAGAAAAA
>CAKRWX010000122.1 GCA_934418055.1 uncultured Lachnospiraceae bacterium | reverse complement strand
ACAGCAGTTGTCAGAGTTGTGAACACAGTTTTTTACACTACAATCCAGTTTTGTCATGAATATTCCCTCCTGATATGTTTTATATTGGGGTCGAAAGTTTTTTACCCCTCTGATACAAGAATAGAATACCCATAAATACGAAAAAGATTCAAAGCGGGGCGCTAATTTGTCATAGGCAAACGGGTTTTATGGTAAGAAAGAATGTGCCCTGGCACATTCTCGCGCCGAGCGCGGTCGCTTGCGACATGTTTCTTTTTCGCGCGAGTGCGCATCCCGCGGAGCGTTTTTTGTGTCATAGGGCGAAGTTTCCTATGACATAAAAAAGGGACTGGTCTTTTGTGAACCAGTCCCTTTAAAAAATCAGCGTACAGCGTGAATGATCATACTGACCCGTTTATAGATCAGGGCGGTGATCAGGGAAACGATAAATCCTTTCACCAGGTTAAATGGAGCAACTGCCAGGAACACGAAGGTCCATACGTTGCAGATGGCCGGGTTAATGGCTGCACCGGCAGCAATGATGGTGTCTAATGGCATAAAGTTGGAGTAGAACGGCAGCATGACCAATGCATTTAAAACAGCTCCCACAACAGCCATGATGATGGTTCCTGCGACCATGCCGACGATGGCGCCTTTTTTGGTTTTCTTGAATTGATAGATCAGTCCGGCTGGCAGAATCAGGGAACAGCCGATGCAGACATTGGCAAATTCACCTACAAATCCGGTGGAAGTTGGCTTAATGATCAGTTTTACCAGAATTTTGACCAGCTCGATCACAGCGCCAGCCACAGGTCCTAAGGAGAAAGCGCCGATGAGAACCGGGATCTCGCTTAAATCCAGGGTGTAAAAGGATGGGGCGATAAATGGGATTGGAAAATCGAAAAGCATTAAGACGGCGCTTAAGGCACCGAACATACCCATTAAGACAACATTTTTGACAGATAATAATTTGTTTGGTTTCATAAGATGATCCTCCTAAAATAGTAATAGATTGTAACTGTGAAAGTACGGAACAGTTACGTAAGTTCATCGTGAGGATACTGTTTTAGAAAATACGCATAAAAAATGCCCTGGGAAAATAGACCCAGGGCGTTATGATATGCTTAATAAATCCAGCAGTTCCTTCTCTCATCCAGACTATACTGTCGGTTCTGGAATTGCACCAGATCAACCGCCATGGGGGTCCATGACAGGTCGCGGACTATACCGCCGGTGGGGAATTACACCCCGCCCCGAAGAACTTATGAAATTCATGTACTAGTTACTGTACGCACGCAATTATAGTACACGGGACAGGAAAAATCAAGTATTTTTATTTTTTGAAATTCAAACTATAATAGGAATACTAGGGAAGGAGGAACCTCATGAAGAAGAAACTGAGAAGTATGCTGCGGATTGTATTTGGACGGACTGCCTTTATGATTCTGTTTGTTATTTTGCAGCTGGCATTCTTTTTTGGAATTATTCATTGGGTCAGCACGGAGTACTCCCTGATTTTTTATGCGGGGCTCCATTTGCTAGGTGCGTTGACCTGCGTTTATATCTATAATAAGCCGGAGAACCCCAGTTTTAAGCTTTCCTGGATCATTCCAGTGCTGGCGTTTCCAGTGTTTGGAACCTTACTGTACCTGTATGTGGAATTGGAGATTACTGGCCGGATCATTTCCAAGCGGGCTAATCGTCTTGTGCAGGAATCCCGTGTTTACTTAAAGCAGAACCAGGAGATGCTTGCCCACTTGAACAAAGAGGATGAGCGGCTGGGCGGACTGGTGAATTACGTGAGCCAGTTTGGCGGATTCCCGATTTATGAGAATTTTACGGCGGAATATTTTCCAAGCGGAGAGCAGAAATTTGAACGTCTGAAGGAAGAACTGGAAAAGGCCCGGAAATTCATTTTCATGGAGTATTTTATCGTAGAACAGGGTGTTATGTGGGACTCAATTCTGGAAATACTGGAAAGAAAGGTGAAAGAGGGAGTAGAAGTCCGTTTTATGTATGACGGTATGTGTTCTATGGCTCTTTTGCCGTATCACTATCCGAAAGAATTGGAAGCCAAAGGCATTCATTGTCACGCTTTTGCGCCCATTAAACCGGCTCTGTCTACTTATCAGAATAATCGTGATCATCGGAAAATCGTGGTCATCGACGGTCATACGGCATTCACCGGAGGCGTCAATCTGGCGGACGAGTATATTAATGTGAAAGAACGGTTCGGCTACTGGAAAGACGTTGCGGTTATGATCAAGGGCGAAGCTGTGAAGAATTTCACAATCATGTTTTTACAGTTGTGGAATATCTGGGAGAAAGCGCCTGTGGATTATGAGAAATACTTAAATCAGGAACTGCAGCCGCAGATTCCGGGACGGAAATCAGAGGGCTTTGTGCTTCCGTACGGCGATTCTCCGCTGGATCACGAACCAGTGGGAAAAATGGTTTACCTGGATATTTTAAACACGGCAACAAAATACGTTCACATTATGACCCCGTATCTGATCCTGGATGACGAGACCATCAATGCTCTGCGCTATGCGGCGAAACGTGGCGTGGACGTGAAGATCATTATGCCGGATATCCCGGATAAGAAGTATGCGTTCCTTCTGGCACACACCTATTATCTGGAACTGATGGACGCCGGAGTGCAGATCTATCAGTTTAAACCTGGTTTCGTTCATGCCAAAGTATTCACCAGCGATGATACGAAGGCCGTGGTGGGAAGTATCAATTTGGATTTCCGGAGTCTGTACCATCATTTTGAGTGCGCGGCATTCATGTATAAGAACCAGGTAGTGGAAGATGTCGAGGCAGATTTCCAGAGTACATTGGAAAAATGCCGCCGAATCGGACCGGAAGAGATTATGAATGCGCCGTTATGGAAGAAATTGGCCGGAACAATACTAAAATTGATTGCGCCAATGATGTAGCGCCCTCAAAGGAAAAACAAGCGCCACCCCAAGGTGGCATTTGTTTTTCCTGGGGCGCTAACGAACGGGCAGTCTGCGAAGCAGACAATAAAGCGCGTAAAGCGCGAGCCCGTGAGTCTTACGTTGCGGCCGATATAACTGTATGGGACGCAAAAGCAGAACAAGAAAGTGAGGCAAATAATCTATGACCAACGCAGCCTTAGTCCTGGAGGGCGGCTCCCTTCGTTGTATGTTCACATCCGGTGTCCTGGATGTTTTCGTGGAGCAGGGCATCGAGATGTCTTATGTGAATGGCGTTTCCGCCGGATCCATGTGCGGCCTTAACTATATCGCCAAACACGTGGGCCGGAACCTGGAGATCAACACCCATTATCTCCATGACCGTCGTTACATCAGCATGAAAAATATGCTGAAAAAGCGTCTGATCTTTAATTTTGATTTTTTATTTGGCGAGCTAAGCCATGAGCTGGTTCCATTTGATTATGAAACCTTTGAGAATTCCAAGCAGATTTTCGAGGCGGTTGCCACCCGCTGCAAGACTGGAAAACCAGAATATTTCACCAAGGGTCAGTGCAGCGACATCTATAAAGCGGTGGAAGCTTCCAGCAGTATGCCGCTGTTATCCCGGATGGTGACGTTAGACGGCAAAAAATATCTGGACGGCGGTATTTCCATGCCCATCGCTTATGAGCGGCCTATGGAACTGGGATATGACAAGATTGTTTTGGTATTGACCCGTGAGCATGGATACCGGAAACATGAGGAAGGCAAATGGATGAAGCGGGCGTATGACCGTTATTTTGCGCCGCTGCCAAGTCTGCGCCAGTCTCTGCGCGACATTCCAGAGCGTTATAACCGGATTCAGGAGGAATTAGACCGCTTGGAGGCGGAAGGAAAACTCTTTATCATCCGCCCGGATCGCCCGGTGGAGGTATCCAGACTGGAGCAGGACGTCCATAAGATCCAGGCTCTCTATGAGGAAGGACGACGGATCGCCTTAGAGCAGCTGCCTGCTTTGCGGGAATATCTGCAATTGCCGGAGTAATCGGGCCATTCCGGGCGCTGACTTTAAGAAAAATGAAAGAAAATTGAAATTTAAACACAAAATGAACACAGAATGAACACAAACTCCTGTTAAAGTTATCGGCAGATAACTAGCAACGAACGGTTGAAAAGGAGTTTAAAATGATGAAAACAGTGCGATTTCTGACTTCCATTGCCGCAGTTGCCGTAGCTACTGCGGCAATTCCATTTTCTGCGGAGGCGTCCAGTAACTTTGAGATGAGAAAAAAAGTGGTTACTTTAAGCGGTATCGTGACCAGTAAAGACACGAACCAGTATATAACCAGAGGGGAATTTGCCAGAATGCTGGTCAATGCCTCTTCGTATAAAGAATCTGCTTCAGCGACTACTTCCATGGCAGTTTTTAACGATGTTCCGGCATCGAACGAGTATGCCTCTTATATTCGCATCGCGACCAATAACGGCTGGATGAAAGCCTATCTGGGCGGTCAGTTTAAGCCGGATCAGCAGATCACCCTGCAGGAGGCGGCAAGAGGCGTGTTAGCCCTTCTGGGCTATACCAACGATGATTTTGCAGGAGATCAGAATGGAGCCCGCTGGAATAAATATACAGCCCTGGATCTGGGAAATGAGATCAGCAAAGAGTCTACAGAGGTTCTGACATGGACCGATGCCATTAATTTATTTTATAACACTCTTTGCGCTGATACCAAGAGCGGCGTTGCTTATGCTAAGAGCCTTGGCTATGAGATGAGTTCCGACGGCGAGGTTAACGCCCTGTCTATGATGGATAACACCATGAAGGGACCGAAGTTAGTGAAGAGAAGTCACCGGATGGATGACGCGGTACCATTTGATTTATCGGATGCGACTTTCTATCTGGATGGCAAGATTTCTACCTTAAGCGCTGTGAAACAGGCAAAAGACAGTGGTTTCGTGGTTCTGTATTACAATACCAACAGCAAGACCATCTGGGCTTACAGTTCCGAGGAGATCGGTGATACCAATCAGACTGGAAAAGTGGCAATTGAAGGTGAAATTACAGGAATTTACTACAATTCCACCGATGTGATGACACCAAGCAGCGTCCAGCTTGACAATGATGAGAGCGTTCAGTTCACATTATCCAGTTCCGATGTTCAGTTTGCGTTCTCCATTTACGGAGATTATAAGGTAGGCGATAAGGTTGTCCTGATCTGTGACGCGACTACCAATGCAAATGGCGATGTTTCTTACACAGTCGTTGATTATGTAGAATATTAAGAGGTACGAAAACATGGCTAAATTCAAGTTCCCCATACATCTTCCAGATAGCATCCGGGAAAAATTCCAGAAAAATGGCGGGAAGAAAAACTGGAAGAAACTGACCAGAAAACAGAAAGGAATCCGTATCGGAGCCGGGATCGCCGTGATTCTGGTGGGCGGCATGATCATTTTTACGATGGGAAAAAGCAAGAAAGCCAGCGCGGAGGCTTCCGGACAGCGGACCGCTACGGTTCAACGGATGGATATTACTTCCTCCCTTTCTTCCTCAGGTACCTTATCACCAAAGGATACTTACAGTATTACCTCTTTAGTATCCGGCGAAGTCATTTCTGCCGATTTTGAAGAAGGAGACCAGGTAGAGAAGGGCCAGGTGCTCTATGTGATTGATTCTTCTTCCATGGAGTCGGAGTTAAGTTCCGTCCAGAATTCCCTGGAGCGGAACCAGGAATCCTATGATCTGGCAGTGGAAGATTACAATGAGGCAGTGGAAAAATACAGTGGAAACACCTACAAATCCACAGAAAGCGGCTATATCAAGACTCTTTACATAAAGGCAGGCGATAAAGTAGGAGCCAACACCCAGATCGCGGATATCTACAATGATAAACTCATGAAGCTGCGGGTGCCATTTTTAAGCATGGACGCAGGCAATATCGGCGTAGGAAATCAGGGCGTGATCACGCTTTCTGACACGGGAGAGCAGCTTTCCGGAACTGTGATCGCGGTGGCGAATATGGAAGAAACGTTGTCCGGCGGTCAGGTAGTCCGCTATGTCACATTCCAGGTGGAGAATCCTGGAGGACTGACAGAGAATATGTCTGCATCAGCGCAGATAGGTGATTTTCTGTGTGCCCAGGAGGGAACCTTCAGTGCAACCTTAGACAAGATCATGGTTGCAGATCTGGCCTCCAATGTGGAGGTAGAGAGTCTCCTGGTCAATGAAGGGGATTATGTCAGCAAGGGAAGTGCCATTTTCAAAATGACACAGAAAACAGGTGATAATCTGATCCGCAGCTACAAAGACGCCATGGATAAGGCTCAGGAGAGTCTGGAGTCCGCCCAGAGTAAATTGGAGAGTACTCAGGACAATTATGATAATTACACCATTACCGCTCCTATCTCCGGAACTGTCATCACCAAGAGCGTGAAAGCGGGAGATAAGATCAACGCTGGCGGCAACAGTACCGTGACTCTGGCAACCATTTATGATCTGTCGGAGCTGACCTTTGAGATGTCCGTGGATGAACTGGATGTGCAGAGTGTCCAGGTGGGCCAGACCGTAGAAGTGACGGCGGATGCTTTTGAGGATCAGACCTTCAGCGGGAAAGTGACCAATGTCAGCCTTGCAAGTTCCAATTCCAACGGCGTCACCAACTATCCGGTGACGGTCACCATGGATGAGGTGGGAGACCTGCTTCCTGGCATGAACGTGGATGGCAATATTATCCTCGACCAGGCAGAGGATGCTCTGGTGATTCCGGTGGATGCCCTGATGCGTGGAAACAAGGTCTATGTGAAGGATGCTTCTGCTACAGAGCAGCAGGGCAATGTACCGGCTGGATTTAAGGCAGTGGATGTGGAGACCGGGCTTACCAATGATGATTATGTAGAGATCGTAAGCGGTTTATCGGAAGGCGATGAGGTCTATGTGGCAGAATCCACGGTTTCCAGCAATCAGATGATGATGCCTGGCGGCGATATGGGCGGCATGGGCGGAGGTCCTGGCGGTGGCGGTCAGGGAGGTCCTGGCGGCGGTGGCGGTCAGGGAGGCCCAGGCGGTGGCGGCGGTCAGGGAGGTCCTGGCGGCGGTGGCCGTCCATAGGAACCTCCGACCGGGTCATGAAAGATGGAGGTAGAACATGGCAGAGCCATTGATCGAATTGAAAAATATCTATAAAATTTATCATATGGGTGATGAGGAGGTCCGGGCCAGCGATGGTGTGAGCC
>CAKRWX010000121.1 GCA_934418055.1 uncultured Lachnospiraceae bacterium | reverse complement strand
TCGCCCTCTCCAAACTCCACATCAATGTGGATATAACTGTCGGCTTTTTTGTGGGACAAAAGAACTACCGTCTCCACATGTGTCGTCCACCCAAACATATCGCAGCACCGCACCTTCTCCACCTCATACCCATTCTCACACAGCATCTTCAAATCCCTGGCCAGGGTTGCGGAATCGCAGCTGACATAAACCACCCGCTTCGGTGCCATGGTGATAATAGTGTTCAGGCACTGCTCATCGCAGCCTTTTCTCGGCGGGTCCACGACGATCACGTCAGCGTAAACTTTGTTCTTCTCGTACTGCTCTGGAAGCACTTCCTCGGCTTTGCCAACGAAGAATTCCACGTTGTCCAGACCATTTAATTTGGCGTTCTCTCTGGCGTCATCGATGGCCTGGGGAACGATCTCCACACCATAGACCTTCTTTGCCTTCTGTGCTAGGAATAAGGAAATGGTTCCGATTCCACAGTACAGATCCCACACCACTTCGCCGCCGGTAAGGCCCGCGTACTCCAAGGCGGTTCCATATAACTTCTCGGTCTGTACCGGGTTTACCTGGTAGAAGGATAATGGGGAAATGCGGTATTTGACATCGCCGATATAGTCGGTGATATAGCCCGGGCCATATAAGTTTACCAGCTCTTTGCCCAAGATCACATTGGTTTTGTCGGTGTTGATGCTGTAGGTGATGCTGATCATGCCATCCAGCTGGCAGAGTTTTTCTACCAGTTTCTCGCTGTGAGGCAGCTTTTTGCCGTTGATGATCACGCAGACCATCAGTTCTCCGGTTTTGAAGCCTTTTCGGATCAGGGCGTGACGAATTAAGCCCTTGTGGGTTTCTTCTTCGTAAGGGGCTACGTGATTTTCAATCATGTATTCCTTGATAATCTCCAGGATCTGTTTATTCTCCTCAACGCCTAACAGACAATCCTCCTGCGGGATAATGTCGTGGGTACGGCCCGCATAAAATCCAGTGACAATCTGGCCATTTTTGTCTTTGCCAAATGGGAACTGGGCCTTGTTGCGGTATCTCCAGGGCTCGTCCATGCCCATGATCGGCAAAAATGGGATGTCAGTAAATCCGCCGATCCGGCGCAGGTTGTTGTAGACTTTATTTTCCTTGAATTTTAACTGGCTCTCGTAGCTCATGGCCTGAAGCTGGCAGCCGCCGCACTGTCTGGCTACAGGACACGCAGGCTCTACCCGGTCAGGAGACGGGGTGATGACGCGCATCAGACGGGCAAATCCGTAGGATTTCTTCATTTTCATGGCTTTGGCTTCCACCACGTCGCCTTTTACCGCGTCTTTGATAAACCAGATATAGCCCTCCAGCTTTCCGATGCCGGAGCCGTCCTCGCTCATATCCTCGATGGATACGGTGAAGCAGTCATTTTTCTTGATCTCCATAATTCTCTCCATTTTCGATTTCCTGTAAGTATAACCCTTAAAGGCAATCTTACAGCTCTCTTTTTGTTCCTTCAGACTTCCTTAAGATTTATTTTCCAAAATTTAGAGTTGTTTTATGGTTTCAACAAACTCTATTCACAATTGCCTGGTATAGTATAACCATAAGATGAAGTTGAAGATGAAAGGCCTTTATCTCCAACTTTTACAAAAACCTGAGTCCGGCGGCAACCAGCGCGCAACCGTTGCCGGGTTCGACTAACAACAAGGCGGGCCAACTCCACCCCCACGGAAAGTAGCACGCTTCATATATACATTGTAAAAAACATACAACATACCTCCTAAAAAGGGTTGTCGCAGTTTCCCGCTCACGGATTCTGCTGACAGCCCTTTTCCCCTGTCTACCCTTATGTTGTTATCTGCCACTTTGATCTTTGACGGAAATCATTCCGCCTCAGGCGTTTTTCACAATTTCTAAATCCCAGGATTTTCTTAAATTTCTGTCGTTTTCCGAATATTGGTCTCCAAAAGCCGGTTATATCCCAGCCAACCCTGGTTCGTTCCAGCACCACGCAGTACCTCGATCATGGTCTCCATCTTGGCATCTGCATTGTCCGCCAGGTTTAATGCCATAGCTTCTAATAATGCCGGTTTCTTCGGGGAACCGTACTCCAGCTCACCGTGATGGGCCAGAATGCAATGCTTTAATTCCACTGCCAGTTTCTCCGGGAAATCCGGGATCTGACGGATCCGGTCGGCTACCATCTCGGTGCCAATGATGATGTGACCTAATAACTGGCCGTCATCAGTATAATCATTTTCCGGGAATACGGACAGCTCTTTGGTCTTTCCGATATCATGGAACATAGCCGCCGTCAGAAGCAGATCGCGATTGATCTCCTTATAAAATCCAGCAAAATAATCACACATTTTCACCACGCTTAAGGTATGCTCCAACAGTCCACCCACGAAACCGTGATGAACGCTCTTGGCTGCACTGTGGAACTGGAATGCCTTGGCAAATGCCGGATCATCCACGAAATAGCTGGACGCCAGCTGGTTCAGATACGGGTTCTTGATGGATTTCACATATCCAACTAACTCCTCGTACATCTTCGGGATATCCTTGGTGGAAACCGGAAGATAGTCCGCCGGAACGTACTCGCCCTCGTCCGCCACACGAATCCGGCGGATATTTAACTGGTTGTTGCCCTGGAACATGGTCACGTCGGCGTCCACCGCCACATAGTCCATGGCCTCGAAATTGCAGATGCCTGGAGAACCTAAATCCCAGATCTTGGAATCAATGGTTCCGGTCTTATCCTGCAGAACTAAATTGCCATAATCCTTTCCTGCTTTGGTCTGGGCAATCTGTTTGCTTTTGCACAGATAAACCTCAGAAATTCTCATGCCCTCTCTCAAACTGTCAATATACTTCATATATTCTCCCTCATTTTCATAGCAAAGTTGGAAGAGCCAGGCGTTTACCTGGCTCCCACATTCACCTGATACTCTAATTCTTTATATTCATTCACGCTCTTTCTCTGAACCGTCACAGTCACGGTATCTCCCTGACGCAGATTTTCCAGCTGATTTTCATAATCTTTCATGGAAGAAATCTCTTTCTCCCCAATTTTCACAACAATATCACCGTTCTGGATTCCCGCATTGTAAGCCGGGCCGTTCTGAATGCAATCCGCCACATAAACGCCTGACGGCATGCCATTCTCCTCCATGGCCGTGCTGACTTCCTGTCCGCGGATTCCCAGATATGGAGCCGCAATGCCATTGGACATCTTCTCCAGAATCGTCTTATAATCGGAAATCGCCATGGCGGTAGTAAGATTGGTCAGCTGGTCATTGTCATAATCATTCGTTACCCAGCCGATCATCTGTCCGTTCAGATTCAGAAGGAACGTTCCGGTCGGCGCGTCGCCGTTGATGTCTGCCAGCAACAGCCTGGTCATTCCATCTGGCACCTGTACATTTTTCACCACATAGGAAATAAATCCGTAGGTACTGGAATGAACGATTCCCGCAGGCGCTCCCACTGCAATGACCGGATCCCCCTGACGGACACTGTAAGAATTCCCCAGCGGAATCAGGGACAAACTATCCGCGGTACTTTCATTTAACATCTCCGTCCGGACACTGACCATAGCCATCCCAGACACCTGGTCCATCTGCCGGATACTTCCGTCCACCTCGCTGCCGTCAGCAAATGTAACCTTGATGGAGTCTGCATTTTCCACTGCGCCGTCTGGCACTAAGATCAGATATTCCTGTGGAGTCGAACCGATCACAGCTCCTGCGTACAGACCGCTGGTCTCCACCGGATTATCAAACCAGTCCAGACCATGTTTTACCGAATGCACCGTCACAATTCCGTGATCCGCCTCTGCCACCACATCCTTCAAACCTGTATAAATAGACGCAAAATCTCCCGTTGTATATTCATAATTGGAAATGATTTCCTGAACCTGTTCTTCGAAGGATTCGGAATCCAGCATACTTTCTTCTGTCTGCTCCGGCTTGGTAACCACAGGTTCAGAAGCAGTCTCCGGTGGGGCGCTGGTCTCCGGTTCATCTCTTGGAATGGTGATCGTTTTGCTTTCCTCTGCCGTCTCCTGTCCCAGATAACGGTTTGCCACAGGACTGACCACCGCAAACATGGTTCCCGCCGCCGCGCCGCAGGCTGCCGCCGCTAAAACCGCGCAACCGGCCCGAAACAGCACCTGTCTGCGGGTCAATGGCTGCTTCACCACTTTTTCCCGGATAAACGAACGCTTTTGTCTTGGCTCATCTTCAGGATTTTTCTTATCCAGCATACACGACCTCCTCTCCAAGACCATGTTTCCATTATAAAATGCGTGTAGTATTTATGCAAGCAAAAAACATGAAAGAATCCCGCCTGGCGCTGGCATTTCTGACAAACTTTCCCTTAAAACGCAAAAAGGGCCGTGTCAGAATCATTTTTCTTGCTTCTGACACGGCTCTTTTGTGAATTACTGAATTTCTATTATTTTGCCTCGCTTAAAGCGTTGGAAACTGCTTCCATGATACCTTTACTGGAATTGGTTGCGCCGGAAACTGCGTCTACCTCAGCAGTCTGGTTCTTGATGATCTCATCAACAACACCTTTCTCTGCTGCCTCATAGATACCAGGAGTCTCGCCATGCTCGGTTAATACAACGGAAACGATGTTGCCGCCTTCTACGGTAACCTCAACCTTGATGTCACCGTTGTTGCCTTTACCGGTTCCCTCGTATACGCCGTCTTTATAATCACCCTGAACTGCTGGAGCTGCTGCTTCCTCAGAAGCTGCTGCGGTGATCTCAGGATCGGTGTTGCCGCCATTGGCCAGAACGTACTTCTCTGCGGAAGAACCTGCGATACGGCCAAAGACTACGATATCGGTTACTGCGTTGCCGCCCAGACGGTTAGCACCGTGGATTCCTCCAGTTACCTCACCTGCTGCGAACAGACCTGGGATTGCATTGCCCTCTTCGTTCAGAACTTCACAATCGGTATTGATCTTCACGCCGCCCATGGTGTGATGAACTGCTGGAGCACATAATGCTGCGTAATATGGAGCCTCAGTTAACGGAACCTCCATGCTCTCACGGCCGAACTCTGCGTCATTGCCAGCTTCCTGTGCTGCTGCGTAAGTGCTTAAAGTCTCAGCCAGCGCTGCGCCGTCAATGCCAAGTGCCTCACCTAACTCTTCTGGAGTCTGAGCCTCGGTTACGATACCTGCGTTGATGTAGCTCTCGATGGCCTTTAAGCTGTCTCTGACTGCCTGGTCAAATACCATGTAGCACTGGCCGTCAGTCTGCTCTAAGATGGCTGCGGATACCACATCACGGGTCTCTAACTCATTAACAAAACGTTTGCCTTCTTTATTTACCAGGATTGCGCCGTTACCACGGACACCCTCGGTGTACATAGTCTGGGTATCTGGGTTAACGGTTGGGTGAGTCTGGATCTGATCCATATCTACAAACTGAACACCCAGCTCTTTTGCCATCTCAATGCCATCGCCAGTTGCGCCTGCATGGTTGGTGGTTCCAAAACCAGCTAACTTCGGATTGTACTCCTCAACCATCTCTGCATTTGCGCCGAAACCACCGGTTGCCAGAACCACTGCGGTACAGTCGATGGTGAACTCATTGCCATCTTTGTCTGTTGCAGTTACACCAGAAACAGCTCCGTTCTCGTCAACCAGGATCTTCTCAGCCTTGGTCTGTAACAGAACTGGAATATTTAACTCTGCCACTTTATTATTTAAAGCGTTTACTAACATCGGGCCTACTGCGGAAGTATCGGATGGTCTGTGGATACGTTTCACGCTTGCGCCACCGAACATACCAACAACGCTTAAATCGCCGCCGATCTCATTAACCCAGTCAACCGCGTCTGCAGAATTTTCTGCCATCTCGGTTACTAACGCTTTGTCATTTAACTCTTTGCCGCCCTTCATGGTATCTTCCACGAATAAGTCAACGGAGTCCTCAATGCCTTCCGCCTCCTGATACTTGGTTCCACAAGCGTTTAATCCGCCAGTAGAACGGGTGGTGTTGCCGCCTGTGATCGGCATCTTCTCTAACAGAACCACGTCTGTTGCGCCGTCCTGCACTGCCTGGATGGCTGCGGTCATACCAGCGCCGCCGGCACCGATGACTACGATATCTGCCTGCTGATTCTCAGCAGTTTCTGCTTTTGTCTCTGCTTCGGTAGCTGCTTCTGTTGTTGCCTCTGCAGTTGTTTCCACAGCGGTTGTCTCTGCCGCCTTATTGCCGCCGCAGGCAGTTAAAGAAGCTACCATAGCCGCTGTCATTGCTACACTAACTAATTTTTTACCAATTTTTCTCATAATTTTCTCTCCTCTAAAACAAAAATCTTTTTAAGGCGATGGCTAGCTTAGCATATTGTTAAATTAATGTCAATATAAAATCTGTACTTTCTCAAATACAACACATCTGAAAAATGGGTATCTTTCCACTACTTACTTATGCTATAATGAATCCATAGTCAGTCCGTATTCCTGTGTCACTGGCTGACTACCGCGTACAACACGCGCATCACGCAACAAGGATTGAAACAAAATCGAGGATTTAATTATGAACACAAAATCATTAAAAACATTGGAATATAACAAGATCATCGCCCAGTTAGAGACCTATGCGTCCTCTCCTCTGGGCCGGGACTTATGCCGGAACCTGGTTCCGTCCATCGACGTCCATGAGATCCGCCAGATGCAGAAAGAAACTTCTGACGCCCTGACCAGAGTCCGCCAGAAAGGCAGTATTTCCTTTACGGGACTGAAGGATGTGGGCGGTTCTTTAAAACGCCTGGAGATCGGCAGTTCTTTAAATATTACGGAACTGTTAGCCATCAGCTCCATGCTGACCATCGCCGCCAGAGCCAAGGCTTATGGCCGTCACGAGGACGATGACGAATATGAGGATTCTTTGGAGGAAATGTTCCGCCTGTTAGAACCACTGACTCCATTAAATAATGAGATCAAGCGCTGCATCCTCTCCGAGGACGAGGTCAGCGATGAGGCAAGTCCAGGACTGCACAAGGTGCGCCGTTCCATGAAGGCCATCAACGATAAGGTGCATACCCAGTTAAATTCCATCTTGAACTCCAGCCGTACCTACCTGCAGGACGCCGTAATCACCATGCGTGATGGTCGGTACTGCCTTCCGGTAAAATCCGAGTACAAGGGCCAGGTGCCAGGTATGGTTCACGACCAGTCTTCCACCGGATCAACCCTGTTTATCGAGCCTATGGCAGTAATCCAGTTAAATAACCAGCTGCGGGAACTGGAGATCCAGGAGAAGAAAGA
>CAKRWX010000120.1 GCA_934418055.1 uncultured Lachnospiraceae bacterium | reverse complement strand
GAATTGGCATCACCAACGCCATATTTTGTGCAGACCGGGCCGTGGAATTGGCGAAAGAGCACGGCATTGGTTGTGTCGCATTGAAGAATACCACTCATTGGATGCGCGGCGGCACCTACGCATGGCGTATGGCACAGTCCGGTTATATGGGAATCAGCTGGATCAACACCGAAAGCTGCATGCCGCTCTGGGGAAGTGATGAGCAGAGTGTCGGCAACAACCCGTTCTGTATTGCTATCCCCCGGGAGGCAGGTCCAATCGTTCTTGACATGGCGATGAGCCAGTATGCCTATGGAAAGTTAGGTGTATACCGCCTTGCAGGAAAGCAGCTTCCATATCCGGGTGGTTTCGATCAAGAAGGCAATCTGACAACAGATCCGGGCTCTATTGAGGCAACAAGGCGGATTTTGCCAACTGGTTATTGGAAGGGAAGCAGCATGGCCATTGCTCTGGATATGGCAGCAGCCTTGATGGCTAACGGCATGAGTGGATCTGATATGGATGAGTATGGAAAAGGAAGCTGTGGAGGCAGCTGTCAGATTTTTATTGCTTACGATCCGTATCTGTTTGGCAGTAAGGAAGAAATTCAGGATATGCTTAATCATCGTGTGGCGGCAGCGGATGCAGCGCATCCGATCGAAGAGAGCCAGCCTGTGACCTGTCCGGGCGAACGGACTATGGCAGCCCGCGCAAAGAGCATGAAAGAGGGCATTCAGGTTGACGAGAATGTGTGGCGGCAGGTTCAAAAGCTTGCAGGAATAACGGTATAAACGAAAAACAGGGGCGTATCGCAATAGAAGTGCGATACGCCTTTTTCTTCTCATTTCTTGAGTTTATACACAGACGAGCTTATAATTGTTGAAAACAGAAGAAAGGAAGAAGAGTGGTATGGGGAAAATTGCGCTGTTTTTGCCAAAAGAAGAGATGCTGTATCAGGCCTATAATTTATTACAGGAACTGAACATGAATGTGAAAGAGATAAAAGTAACAAAACCGGATGGAGTTTTAGAAGAAGCTCAAAAGGCTGTTGAGGATGGAATAAGCATCATTGTTTCTAGGGGAATGCAGGCTTCCTTGCTCAAACAACATATGGATATTCCGGTTGTTGAAATCGTCATGTCCGCTCAGGAAATGGGGCTGTTGGTGAAGAAAGCAAAAAATATCCTTGGCAAAGAATATCCGCGGATTGGTGTGGTGGGGTTTCGAAATATGTTTTGCGATATGTCATATTTTAACCAGCTGTACGATATTGATTTCAGAACATATTTTGTAGACCAGAGTGATGAAATACAGGAACAGGTCCGAATGGCATCTGAAGATGGATGCGATATTGTGATTGGGGGAGAAGCAGTTCTTGATTATGCGCGGCAGTATCAGGTCAGAACCTTGTATCTGTCATCAACAGAGGAATCCCTGCGACAGGCACTTGAAAATGCAAAGCATATGGAATATGCGATGGGGATAGAAAAACGTTCTGCAGCCCGCATGGAAACATTGGTTGATTATTCAGATAACGGGATCATCCAGGCAGACGGAACTGGAATGGTGATATCGTCCAATTCTATGATGAATGGAATGCTTTCAAAAACTATGGATGAGATGAAAGAAAAGAAACTGTGCGATGTATTTCCGGAAATCAAACAGGAAACGTGGAATATGATTTTGAACGATGGACGAGATTATTCGCTTCAGATAGAACGGAACAAAACATTGCTGTTTACCATGATTGCACCGATCATAGTGGATGAAAAGGTGGAAGGGATCATTGTCACATGTCACAGGATGAAACGGGAACAGGTCGAAAAAAATGAAAAGGAGCAGGAAACAACATGGCGAAAAAAGTCTGTTCCGGTGACTGCTCAATTTTCGGATATCATACAGAAGTCAGATAGTATGCAGGAGTGCATCCGGATGGCCAAGCTGTTTTCCTATTCCGAGCAGCCAGTGGTATTAAGAGGAGAGCCGGGGACAGAAAGAAGGATGATAGCGGAAAGTATCCATAACAGCAGCCTGCGGAAAAATGGTCCGTTTCTGGATATTCCATGTGAAGGGCTTGGCGAACAGGAACAGTGGAACCTGATTTTCGGCGAAAAAGGAGCGGCTTTGCAGGCTCAGGGGGGAACCTTGCTTTTACAGGATGCAGAGTGCCTGTCACTTCCGAATCAGTATCGGTTATATCAGCTGATTCGTTTCCGGGTTTATTATGGGGTTCAGATTGGCAATCTGCGAAAACTGGATGTTCGAGTGATTGCAACTGTCAGAAAGCCGTTGCATCAGCTGGTGAAGAATGGAGAACTGCGAAAAGATCTGTTTTATCTTCTGTCGGGGCTTGAACTGGAGGTGCCGCCGCTAAGACAGCGAAAGGAAGATTTGGAGCAGACCCTTACACAGGCTTTTCAGAGAAGCTGTGAGCGATATTCCCATTATCATATTCTCACAGAGGGAGCAAAAATCATACTGAGTCGTTATCCGTGGCCGGGAAATCTGTTTCAGATTGACAGCTTTATGGACCGACTGGTATTGACTGCAAAAAAAAGAGTTTTTGATGAGGTGGTGATTGCTCGGCTACTCAAAGATTTATATCCGGATGAAGACGAAAGGCAGACAGAAAACATGTTTGAACAGCTGCTGCAGACAGGAAAAAGAGAGAAAAAGTATACGGCGATGGTTTGCTCGGAAGAGGCTGTGCAAATCCAGAAAACACTTCAGCATTTTTGCGGCAACAGAGAAAAGAGTGCAGAGGCGCTGGGAATCAGCAAAGTAACTCTGTGGAGACGTATGAAAAAGTATGGGATTGAAGTTTAATACTAAAAAATGAAACAGGAAATAACGGTGCTGAAATGATTGAAAGACAAGGTGAAATAAAACATGAAATGGTAGGCAGACTGACTAGCAGCAGCGCGTTTTTTTTGTATCTTTGCCGATTGTTTTGCCCAAATCCTCACGGTATAATGACGCATGTAAAGACGAACGAAACATAATGATTCAAATATGTTTACAGTTTCTTAAATGATATCAATGGAGGTAACATTATGAAAAAGAGAATTGCAAGCGTAGTACTCGGAACAGCAATGGCGGCATCCATGCTGGCTGGCTGTGGCTCTCAGAAGGCAGCAGAGACCACTGCAGCACCGAAAGCAGAGAGCACTGAAGCAGCAGAGGAAACTAAGGCTGAGGCAGGCTCTGAAGCAGCAGCTTCTGATTACGAGTTTAAAGATACTATCACCCTGATCTGTCCGGTTAAGGCAGGCGGTGATACCGATAGAAACACCCGTCTTCTGGCACAGTACATGCAGAAATATGCAGGCGTTAATGTTGTTGTTAAAAACGTAGATGGCGGGGCAACCGTTATGGGTATGCAGGAGTGCCTGGATGCAAAACCGGACGGAACCACGCTGGTCGTAAACGGAACGGATTTGTTTGTACCGTATATGCAGGGCAGTTCTCAAATTAATATTGACAGCTTTAAAACGGTGGCAATTCCGTTGATCGATAATACAACAGTACTTGCAGTTAATAAGAATTCCGGATGGAATACTCTGGAAGATTTGCTGTCAGCTTCCCAGGCAGCTCCGAACTCTATCGAGTATGGTGGAAAAATCGGTGCTTCCAACCAGATTTGTGGCATCGCCATGAACGAGAAATGGGATGCAAACCTGAAATTTGTAGATGTCGGCAACAACGCAGCAAAGATGACAGCACTGCTTGGCGAGCAGACTGATGTCATCAATATCTCCTACGCACTGGCTACTGACTACTTCAGCACCGGCGAGTTCATTCCGCTGTGCCTGTTAGGTGCAGAGAAGAACGACCTGCTTCCGGATGTTCCGATGGCATCTGATTACGGCTTAGCAGATATCGACTTTAGCAAGTTCTTCTGGGTAGGTACCGGTCCGGAGGTCCCGGATGAGACCGTTGACGCTCTTGCAGATGTAATCGAGAAGGTTTGTGAGGATCCGGAGTTTGTTTCTACTGTAGAAGGCTACTATCTGACTGTAGACTTCATGAAGGGACAGGAAGCACAGGATTTCGCAAACAAGATGTATGAGGATGGACTCCTTCCGTACAAGGATGCGTTCCTGGCTCAGCAGTAATTCGGATATAAGATGCGGGAGGGACGATATAACTTTATTGTCCCTCCTGTTTTTTCTTTAAATGTAGCATAGGAGGATAATCATGAAAGAAAAACGCAATGATATTTACTCTTCAATCGTATTCTTTCTGTTCGGAGTATTTATTTTTGCCGGCTCCTACTGGATTCCGGCAACTACATCCGATATTCTTGGTTCCAGATTCTTCCCGAGAGTCGTAGCTGTTCTGATTGGGATTCTTTCCATTTTTCAGCTGCTCAGTGCTGCGGGTGAGCTAAAGAAACTGAAGGATGTTGGTGTAAAGGAAGAAAAAGAAGCTGCAAAACTGAACTGTCCGTTTCTGCTGACTACCGTTGCATTGTTTGCATACTATCTGTTGGTGCTGGGAATCGGCTTCACGCTTACTTCTATTTTATATCTTCTTTTTGAAGGTGTTGTGCTCATGAGAAAAGATGAACTAAAAGACAAAAAGAAAATCGTCATTCTGGTTCTGGTAGCTGTCATTGTTCCAATATTCTTAAATACCGTATTCTGGAATGTATTCAGTATTAAGCTTCCAGAAGGCGCATTATTTTACTAGAAGGAGGAGCAATCATGGAGTTATTACAGGGATTTGTTTCAATTATGAATCCAGTTACGCTGGCGCTGATTGTCGGCGGTGTGTTTGGTGGATTGGTTATCGGTGCGCTTCCGGGCTTATCTGCATTTACTGCACTTGCGATCATGCTTCCGTTTACATTTGGCATGGAGCCGGTAAACGGTATTTCATTTCTGATGGCAGTCTATGTAGGCGGATGTTCTGGCGGCCTGATCTCCGCAATCCTGCTTGGCATTCCGGGTACCCCGTCTTCCATTGCAACCTGTTTTGATGGTTATCCGATGGCTCAGAAGGGCGAGGCGAAAAAAGCATTGGGAACCGCAGTGCTGTTCTCCTTCATTGGCGGTATCTTCGGTGCTCTGGTACTGTCTTTTGTAGGACCGTACATTGCACGGGTTGCATTAAAATTCAGCTCGTACGATTACTTTGCAATCATCCTGTTTGCGTTGACTACCGTATCTGCACTGTCTGAGGGAAGTATGACCAAGGGCCTGTTATCCTGCCTGATGGGTGTTGCTCTTGGTTTTGTAGGAACCGACAGCTTAAGCTCTTATTATCGTTATACATTCGGTATCAACAAACTGGCAAACGGTTTCAGCCTGGTACCGGTTCTGATTGGTTTGTTTGCGGTATCTCAGATTATGATGACTGCAAAGAACAAAAAAGATAATTCGGCTGCAATGGGTGGTGCAGCACCAGATGAAACAATTGTACAGAACAAAGTAAAGGGTTTTGGTATTTCTGTTAAGGAATTTTTCTTCCATTTAAAAACAGCAATTCCTTGCGCATTGATCGGACTTGTGATTGGCATTCTTCCGGGTCTTGGTGGAAATGTCAGCAATCTGATGGCATACTCTTATGCGAAAAAAACGTCCAAATATCCGGAAAAGTTTGGGACAGGTGTGGTTGATGGTGTCGTTGCATCTGAAACAGCAAATAATGCAACAGTCGGTGGTGCAGTTATCATTCTGCTGACCCTTGGTATTCCTGGTGATAATGCAACCTCGGTTATCCTGGCTGGTTTCCAGATGCACGATGTGATTCCTGGTCCGCTTCTGTTTAAGACCAGCGGTGCTCTGGTATATGCAATCCTCGCGACCTTCATTGTAGCGAACATAGCATTTTTCCTGATTGAGTATTTCGGACTTCCGCTGTTTACCAAGATGCTGTCGATTCCGTCCACTCTGCTGCTTCCGGTAGTTATCGTATGCTGCTTCGTTGGTTCTTACTGTGCAAATAACAACGTACTGGATATCTTCATCATGGTACTGTTTGGTGTGCTTGGATACATTCTGAAGAAACATAAATATCCGTTGGCCCCGTTGGTTGTCGGATTCATTCTGGCCCCATCACTGGAAACCTACTTAAGAAGGTCTCTGATGAAGACGGACGGAAGCTTTCTGCCGATCATCCAGTCTCCGATTGCAGCATTCTTCCTGATCAGTACCGTAATCGCGGTTGTTTATACCGCATACGGCACTTATAAGAAGTCCAAAGAAACAAAGGCTGCAGCATAATGATGTAATTTGATTTGAAAACAGGAGTGTAGAGAAAATCTGTGCTCCTGTTTTTGTTATTCTGAAGGAGGAAAAATATGGCAAGAGAAATACTGACAAGAGAGGAAGAAATCAAAATCATGAAGGAACTGGAGGAGTTTGATACGCCTACCATCACCAACGTGGTGGCAACGTATCCGGCTATGAGCGCATGTCTGGGTTTGTATGATCCGCAGCAGGTAAATTGGTATACGGATAACCGTTTGAGATGCCTGTATCCGGAGCTTGGGCCGCGGTGTGGTTATGCGGTGACAGCGGTTTACGGAATGGTGGATCCGGCGTTCAAACGCCTGGAGTTTAAGGATATTCTGGTGGAGATTGCAGAGGCAGAGGGACCGGTTATCCTGTTCCTGAAAGAAAACTTCTCTGAGAGAATGAAGAACCGGAACGCGCTGATCGGCGGCAATATGATGACAGCCTTCAGACAGCTTGGTGTAGTGGGCGTCATTGGAGATGCTCCTGCAAGGGATATCGATGAGATGCGCCCGATGAAAGTACAGTGTATGTTCCCTGGAACCGTTGCAGGCCACGGCACTATGACCATTGAGGCGGTGAATGTACCTGTCAGCATGTGCGGCATGGATGTAGCTCCGATGGAGATTGTTCATATGGATGAGAGTGGAGCTGTGAAATTCCCACGCAAGTATCTGAAAGAGGTGCTAGAAAAAGCAAAAGAGATCCGCAACTTTGACAGTGCCCGCATGGCAAAGATGCGCCAGACCACCGATCCGCTGGAGCTGGCTGATATCATGAAGGGAATTTATAAATAAAAAATGAAAAAAGATATCATAAATGAAAAATGAGTTGTATGAATTTTTCCTCTGAACCTGAAATGAGATTGAAATGATGCTATATGAAATAAAAGTGAAATAAAAATGAAAAAATATCACATTTGCATCATTTTAAATCTTGAATTTGGACATTCTGCCCATTGTTTGACGACCCTCGTTTGATTATAATGCAGACATAAGCTGATAGCGAGGGAGCCGCAAGGCAAAACTCCTGTCAGGGAAACCAAAAGAA
>CAKRWX010000119.1 GCA_934418055.1 uncultured Lachnospiraceae bacterium | reverse complement strand
AAAAAATCCGCTGAGATTGCCAAAAAGTGCATGAAAACCGGTATTCCGGTCCGCCAGATCGTGTTAGACGAACATCTCCTGACCGAGCAGGAACTGGATCAATATCTGGATCTGATGGATATGACCCAGCCGGGTCATCAGGTGGAGTATCATATGAATTTTAAGAGCTGATGAAGAAAATCCCTATCCGCATTGGATGGGGATTTTTTACGCCTTGCGGTAATGAACTGCGGATGTTAAAATAAGCATATCTAGTATAATGCAAGGACTTCTGCTGAACGTTGTAACAAACGTGAGAAAATTGATTATAAATTAGAAGACGGCAGATACCGTTCATCTAAGATGTGGTACTGCCGCCTGTTTGCCATCATGATGTGTTAACATCTTGATGCTTGGGCTCTGCCAAAGACTTCCCCGCTAAAAGGCCTCTTTGAGCAAGCCGCTTAATTTCATAAGCAATACCATGGTTCAGGTGTCAAAAGCCATGTTCTAAACAATGCATCGGTAAGAATCTTGAATTTTTGAACATGACAGGCAATTATGAGAGCCAAAGTTCCTAATTCAGACTCTCACATTACCTCATTTTTAGGCAATTATCAGATTTTGGGCAGACTCCACATTGAACACAGATCTGTGACCTTAGATGAATTATGCACCGCTTTTCAGATTTCCATTGCAACACTGCGAAGAGATTTGGATAAGCTTACTCCTCGTGGAACCGTAGAGAAGGTTTACGGCGGTGTCATTGCACGCAATTTAAATGATGCACCTCTGGACGGTCTTATTTCTTATTCAGAGCGAAATATTCAAAATGCTGATGAAAAAAAACGAATTGCCAGATTAGCCGCATCTACTGTAAAAGCAAATGACACCATTTATATTGATACCGGAACTTCCACACTTGGCATCATTGACTATCTGGTTGATGTGCCCAATCTCACTGTTCTTACAAACAGCATACTGGTTGCCTCCAAGGCCCTTGCCTATAGCAGCATAAAAACCATTATGCTTCCCGGCATTATCAATACAAGGTCTGCATCCTCTGTAGGCAACGGCTGTCAGGAGTATTTGCGCCGCTATCACATGCAAAAGGCATTTATGGCATGCACTGGCATAACAGAGTTTGGCGCAGCCAATGCGTCTCCTGAAGAATATGAAATCAAAAAGGTTGCACTGGAACAAAGTTGTATTCACTATCTTCTGGTTGATCACAGTAAATTCGACAAGTCTGCACTCATGGTCTACTCTCCGCTCAGTGACATTGATCATGTGTTCACAGACCAGCTACCTAAAAAAAATATCTGCAGCTTTTCCAGGAGCACAACATCCAGCTAAGCATTGCTGAATAATTTCATATATTCTATTGAATTATTTTGTGTACTTTAAAAGACCTTGCAGTATTACCATGGCATTACCGCTGAACCATCAGATATACAAATTCCAGCGGTAATTTCCAGAGCAGCTGATCGCACATGTTTTTGTGAAATTACCGCTGGGAAAATACCAGGGGGCATACCTTTTGACACCCTAATCATAAAAATATCACATAGTATTTGATAAAATTGTTGATTTAAGTGGCATATTGTTGATCCGTGTACTATTAAAATAAAAAAATATGCTGTAAAATGATGATATCAGAAAGAAGTTATTGTACAGTTTTACCAAAATGGCACGAGTTACCGCGGAACGAGGTCATAAATAAGAAGAGGAGGATTATTTATGCGAAGAAAGAAACTTATGAGCATACTTATGGGAGTCACTATGCTTACAATGTCATTGACAGCATGCGGCGGTGGGGGGAGTACGCCAAATACTCCTGTGACAACGGCGGATTCCGGTTCCAAGGCGGAAACCAAGGCTGAGGCAAAGACAGAAGAACCGGTAACTCTGGTATTTCAGTTAAGTGATAATTCCGTGCTGGAGGCATCAGCGGATGCCATTGCAAAATTCGAAGAGGAGCACAATTGTAAGGTTGAAATTATCAGCGGCTTTAATGGATGGCCGGATTATTGGTCAAAGCTTTTGACTTCTATCGCAGGCGGTACGGGACCAGATGTAGCCAACTTAAAAGAGACATATATGGGAGAACTCTACAGCAAAGGCGCACTTCTTGATCTGACAGACTATATTGAGGCCGATGATGAAGTGAATCCGGAAGATTTTGTAGACGCAGCATGGGATGCCGTTACTTTTGATGATGGCGGAGTCTATGCGCTGCCGAAACATAGCAGTGTGATCGGTTTGTATTATAATGAAGATCTTTTGGCTGAAAAAGGCTACACAGAACCGCCAAAGACATGGGATGAGTTAAAGAGTATGGCAAAGGACTTAACGGATCCGAATAAAGGGCAGTATGGCTTTATGTGGTATGAACTGGGAACCCGTGAACCTTGCTTTGCATGGTGGCTGAGTTACTACTGGCAGGCCGGCGGTCAGGTTTGGAAGAATGGCGTTACCGGGAAAGACTTTAACATTAACAATGAGGCCGGTTTGGCGGCATTGAATCTGCAGGTTGATATGCTGTATAAAGATTGCTCTGCAGTTCCGCCAACGACGCAGGAAACCGCACTGGCAGAGAACGGAAAGGTTGCAATGTGGATGCAGGGTTGCTGGAATGTGACCACATATCCTAAAACAGCGCCAGATCTGAAGTGGAAGACTGCATTGCTGCCAGCCTATAAAAATGATGCTCATAATGCGCTGGTAGACGTATATGGCGTATTGAAGGACAGCAAGAATCCGGAACTGGCATATGAATTTGTGAAAATGCTCACTTGTG
Source organism: uncultured Lachnospiraceae bacterium (assembly GCA_934418055.1). GTDB lineage: Bacteria > Bacillota > Clostridia > Lachnospirales > Lachnospiraceae > UBA3402. The sequence goes on along the minus strand of CAKRWX010000119.1, from coordinate 4,547 downwards.
AAGAGAATGATTTAACATTTAACGTTGCAGCTGGTCAGATGCCGGTACGAAAAGTGAATTATGAAAAAGAGCCGTACGCAAATGATGAAAACTGGCAGGCATTTATCGAGGCGATCCAGCTTCCGGAGACGCAGCCGAAACCAGTATGTCAGGGATACGAGGAAATGGGTGTTGCAGTGGCTACTGAGCTGCAGAAAGCCTGGTATAATCAGGTGACGCCAGAGGAAGCCCTAGAGAGTGCAGATGCGGTGGCAGCCTCCATTCTTGAACGGAATCAGTAAATCGATGTGACAGGACAGTTATGCCGGGTGCAAAGCATCCGGCATGGTTTTCAAAAGAGAGATTCTATATCCGGGAAAGGAGGACACTGATTTGCGAAAGAAAAAACAGTGGCTGGCAGGTTATGGGTTTATTTCGCTGTGGCTGATTGGACTGTTTGTATTTACGCTGATACCAATGATTTATTCATTTTATATCAGCCTGACTGAATGGGACTTTATAGGAACTCCCCGTTTTATCGGTTTTAAAAACTATATGGATATTATGAAGGATTCGACAGCGAAGAAAGCGCTGATTAATACAGCATACTATACCGCAGTATCGGTTCCTTTGCGTATGATCCTGGCGCTGACAGTGGCACTTATGCTGAGCAAACCTTATAAAGGTTCCAATGGGCTGCGCGTATTGTTCTACATGCCAGGTATTATATCAGGTGTTGCAATTTCTGCCGTATGGTCCCGGCTGTTTGATCCGTTTTATGGCGGAATCAACGATATTCTTGCCCGTTTTGGAATTCCGGGTTTGAACTGGCTGAGCGATGTTCATCTGGCAATGCCTTCCATTATTCTGATGAATCTGATGTACATTGGTACACCGATGGTAGTGTTTATAGCAGCAATTAAAGGAGTGCCGGAACAGATGTATGAAGTGGCGCTGTTAGACGGCGCCAATGGGTGGCAGCGTTTTATCAACATTACAATTCCGATGATCTCTCCGATTTTGTTCTATAATCTGATCATGCAGATCATCCAGTCCTTCCAGGTTTTTACAAATGTTTATATTATGACAAACGGCGGTCCGGCCAATGCTACAATGGTACTTGTACTCTATCTGTATCAGACTGCATTTCAGTACCTGCGTATGGGCTATGGATCAGCTCTGGCGTGGATTTTGTTCTTTATTATTTTAATTTTGACACTGATAGTATTCCGCACATCCGGATGGGTATATTTTGAAGGAAAGGAGGAAAGGTAATGGCTCAGCCTGGTGCAAAGCAGACACTTACACGGAAACAGAAACTGAGGATAAAGCAGCTTGTCTGGTACGCAGGGATCCTTTTAATGGCGGTTATTTTTATTATGCCGGTATATTGGATGGTACTTATGTCATTTAAACCGCTGTCGGAGATGTATGTGATTCCCACACCATGGTTTCCAAAGCCCCCATTTCAAATCAGTAATTATATTGAGGCATGGACCAAGTATCCTTTTCTGACCTATTTTAAAAATACAATTCTGGTAGTAGTGGCTGCTACTATGGGAAATGTAATGTCTTCTTCTATAACGGCATTTGGATTTGCAAGAATCCGATTTCCGGGGAGGGATTTCCTGTTCGTAATTTTGATTTCTACTATGATGCTTCCGTATCAGGTAAAAATCATACCATTGTTTCAAATGTATAAAACCATTGGATGGCTGAATTCTCTGTGGCCCTTGATCGTACCTGCTTTTTTTGCAGCAGCATCCCCGTTTTTTGTATTTCTGATGCGTCAGTTTTTTATATCAATTCCAGAAGAACTTGCAGATGCGGCCAGAATTGACGGGTGCGGCTTTGTGAATATTTACCTTCGCATTTTTCTGCCCCTTACCAAACCGGCAATGGTTACAGTGGCGCTGTTTTCATTTATGGATAACTGGAATGATTTTTTCATGCCTTTAATTTATATCAATTCAAACCAGTTTAAGACATTGTCCCTGGGTCTGGCCGGCATGACTGGACAGTACGTAAGCGATTGGCATATAATTATGGCAGCAAGTGTCATTACCGTTCTGCCTTGTGTGATTATTTTCCTGCTGGCACAGAGACATTTCGTAGAAGGAATTGCGTTAAGTGGTATTAAGGGATAAAAGGAGAGAATGCTATGACAATGAAAAAATTTATAAATGCTCCTGACAGTTTTGTAGATGAGGCGCTGGAAGGCATCGTTATGGCCCATGAAGACAAAGTAATGCTGTATCCGGCGGATTCTCGGGTTGTGATGCGTGCCCGAAGAGATCTGCAGGGAAACAAAGTAGGGATTGTTACTGGCGGAGGATTCGGACATTTGCCGGTCTTCCTTGGGTATGTGGGCAAGGGCCTGGCAGACAGCTGTGCAGTAGGAAATGTATTTTCATCCCCCAGCAGCATGCAGATTTTTCATGCGATGCAGGCAGCAGACAGCGGGAAGGGAGTGCTTCAGCTGTTTGGGTGCTATCAGGGAGATAAAATGAATTTCCAGATGGCCAGGATGATGGCGGAGCGGGAAGGAATTCCATGCGAAACCGTGATCGTCAGCGATGATATTGCATCGGCTCCTTTAGAACAGAGACAGATGCGCCGGGGGATTGCGGGAATCATGTTTGCATACAAAATCGCCGGAGCCTGTGCAGAGACGGGGGCGGATTTGAAAACCGTAGCTGCGGCAGCGAAGAAAGCGGCTGATGCAACCCGTACCTTTGGAGTCAGCCTGAGCTCTTGTACAATTCCGGCAGTGGGGAGACCTAACTTTTCCATAAACGAGGGGAAGATGGAGATTGGAATGGGAATTCATGGAGAACCTGGTTTGAAAGAGTCGGACATCCTTACAGCCGATGAAACTGCAGAATTGTTGTTCAGGCGGATTCTGGAAGATAATCCCTGTCCAAAGGGCAGCAGTATTGCTGTATTGGTCAATGGATTGGGGGCAACACCATTAGAGGAACTATATATTTTATATCGCCGTGTAGCACAGCTCTGTGCAGAATATGGGATTCGGGTACATCGTGCCTATGTAGGTGAGTTTGCCACTTCTCTTGAGATGGCCGGAGCATCAATTTCGGTTATGAAACTGGATGAAGAGCTTATCAGCCTGCTGGACGCTCCCTGCGATTCCCCGTTTTTCTTACAAACGCAGGCATAAAGGAGGGAAAGGATGTTTACAGTTGAGAATCTGAAGGAATTTTTGAAACAGGCTTCGCTGGGGATTGCTGATGCGAAGGATATGCTTACACAGCTTGATGCTCAGGCAGGAGATGGGGATTTGGGTGTAAACATGGAACAGGGGTTTAAAGCTGTGGCGGAGGCTGTGGAGACAGAACAACCAGAAAGTCTGCAGGAAACATTTTTCGTAAGTGCGGTGGCGATTAATTCTGCGGCTCCATCCACACTGGGAACCATTTTGTCTGTGGCGATGCAGTCATTTTCGAATGATTGTACAGGATTAACGGATATCGACCAGGCGCGTTTTGCAGAAATGTTGCATCATGCTTCAGACCAGATGACTGGAATGGGTGGAGCCAAAAGGGGGGACAAGACCATACTGGACAGCCTGTGTCCCTATGCGGAGTATCTGACAGAGCATGAAGGCCCCGGAATATGGAGGGATGCCGCCGAAAAAGCAGAAGAGGCGGCACAGGCAACAGCCCAGCTTGTTCCGCGTATCGGGCGCGCAAGAATGTATGGAGAAAGAGGAAAGGGAGTGTGTGACGGAGGAGCCGTATTATTTGCTGTAATCGTGGGTCTTCTTGCTGATTATCTGGAAAACCGGGATGTGAAATCGAATGTTTAAACATTTAAGTCTGTATAAGCAGCTGGTTTTGCTCATTGGGATGTTAAGCATCGTTCTTTTGATGGTATTTGGTCTGATGGCATATCATTATGCCGCCGGTATCGTCACCGAACAGGTAACACAGAATTCACAGACCGTGCTGGAGCAAATGAATTTTGTCAGTGAGCAGTGGATCAATTCTATGGAGCTGTTTTCACTGTCGGTGACAACGGATTCTCAGATTGAATCAGCTTTAAAGGAATTGAAAAGAACCCATGGGTTAGATCAGGTTGGGGCGGTAAACACCATCACGGACAGAATTCTTTTTCATACGGCTTCCCAGCCGGATATTGTGCGGGTCAGCCTGATTTGTCCTTATGCGGAACTGGCTTCTTATTATAAGATGTGGAATACCTACTATATTTTGGATTCTTCATCTCTGCAGACGGAACAATGGCAGGAATACTTAAGCAGGCGCAGCTTTGGAGTAGTGCCGCTTTCACTGAAGGATGAGGTGTATTCGAATTTACCGGAACAGAACTACATTACGTTTTACCGGAATCTCAGCGTATTTTCCAATGTAGATGACAATGAGAGTATTCTGCTGATTACGCTGCCTGAAAAGATTCTGGGTTCCATGCTGGTGGCTCAGGGGGACGCAGGCGATGTCTATTTTACGATCAATGAAAACAACATTCCAATCAGCTATGGAATGCAGGCGGATGTTGTCAGGCATTTCCTGGAGGAAAATGCAGATCTATTT
>CAKRWX010000118.1 GCA_934418055.1 uncultured Lachnospiraceae bacterium | reverse complement strand
CGTTGGCTTTATTCAGCGTATCCGTTCCAAGATTCAGAACATCTCCATTGCCAAATCTGGCAATCTGGTCTGCCCCTTCTGCCTGGATCACAACACTCTTACCACTTCCCACTGCATAGTACTGCAAGGTATTTCCATACTGTGACACCACGTAGGACATAGCCGGAAGGTTCACGGTCTGCTCTCCCACGGTCACTTCCGCACGTTCTAAGAAGAGATACGTATTCTGGCCGTCATAGATAAAACCGCCGGCCCCTTCTTTTTTCTTATCGCCATCCTTCAGCACGATCTGGTTTCCTTCCATCGTAACGGTACTAAAATGCTCCAAACGATAGATCCGGCCACTGCTGATATCATACCAGGCATAGGCCACCGGAAGAATCAGCTCCTGATCGTTGGTGTATAACGGTTTATGATCCAGCACGTGTTCACCGGAGCTGTCCTTTAATGTCGCCTGCCCATCCTCATAGTGAATGGTAGTTTTTCCCGAATAAGACAGCTTCTGTTCTCCAAAATACTGGTAAGCCCCATCTGCCACAGACACCGTATCCACACGTTTCCGGAATTGCAGCGCCAGAACAATGACCAGCGCAGCTACAACCATCACTCCGGCTGTAACCAGCAGATCCCGTTTATTGAGGCCGGGCCCGCTTTTCTTTCTGGATTTCGCTTTTCTTGATCTAGGCTTCTGTTCCGTCTCCTGCGGCGGATCCTGCGCCTTCTTTTTCAAATTCAAGCCCATCCTCCTGTGCCTCCTCCCGTTTTTCTTCTCCGCTTCTGCGGCTAAAGCATACAAACATATCTTTCATTCCAAAATAGGTCTCATAAAATACCGCAAATATCTTTAACAGTACCAAAATGACCACTACAAATATATTAAATCGGGTCTCCTTCAGATATCCGGATAAGATATTGGCCACCAACAGCGTACCAAATAAAAGGCCGCCATTTAGAAAATCCCGGAACCAGATACCCATTCCCATTCCAGCTCCCAATTTTATAAGAGGTATCAGGAGCAGGAACATCAGATGAGGCAATTCTACCTCTGTACTGCAGACCGCCGCTGAAAATACAAACAGCCACTGCATCAGAATAGCAGACACGCAGACCAGTTCCCTGTCGCTGCGGTTCAAAAGAGCCCCGTAGATCGCTCTGTTTCGTTTTTTCCAGGAAAACCTCCTGGTGAGGACTGCGAACCATATGGTAAACGCAGCTCCCACCAGGGCAGTCACCACGATAAAATCTTTAAAATACAGCACATAACCTGCCCAGTTATTCCACATAATCGTCCTCTGTGATCAGCAATTCAAATTCGTTATTTCTATGGATAAAAAATCCGTCAATCTCTTCATAGGTTTCTGTCCGGTCTCCATCTTCCAGAACGATCTCCACTTTTCCATGGATCTCGCCAAGCACCGGCATATAATCCTTCAGGATCAGAAGATTATACTTGTCACTGACAATCCGAACCAACTCCACATGTTCAAAAGCCTGGAGTCCTTCCTTAAAGCCCAACACACTGGCTTTTATTTCTCCCATGGTGCATCGTCCCTTCCATTCTGGTGCTTTCCGCTGTAGCTTCCGATCATGAAGAAGTCCTGTTCATCCAGATCATCATATCTGCCTTCCAGGATTCCTTCTACATCATTTAAGATATCCTCGATCTTCACAAATTCACCCGGAATTCCGGTAAAGTCCTGAGCCACGAACATTGGCTGAGTGAAGTAATTCTGCAGCTTTCTGGAGCGGTAGAAGATATTTTTATCTTCTCTGGACAATTCCTCAATACCTAAAACTGCAATGATCTCCTCCAGCTCCTGATAACGGGTCAGGTAAGCAATGACCTTCTCATGAAGGTTATAATGGCGCTCTCCCACCTTGTCTGCATCGATCAGGGTACTGGTGGTCTGGAATACATCCACTGCAGGGTAACGGCCTTTCTCTGCGACCTTACGGCTAAGCACTACCTGACCATCCAGATGCTCCATAATGGTCTGAACCGCCGCATCGGTGATATCATCGGCTGGAATGTAGATCGCCTGGAAAGAGGTGATGGAACCCTTGGATGTGGAGTTGATACGCTCCTCGATCTCGCTGACGTCAGAATCCAGAGTTGCCGGATAACCATTCTCGATCGGCATACGGTTCTCCATGGCGCTGATCTCGGAATAAGCCTGAACAGCACGGTAAATGTTATCAATGAACAGAAGTACGTCCTGATTCTTCTCATCACGGAGATACTCTGCCAGAGTCAGGCCGGAATAAACCGCATGGGATCTGGAGGCGGAGTTCTCACCCATCTGTCCAAATACCATGGCGATCTTATCCAACAGTCCGGACTCTTTCATCTCGTCATATAACTCTTTACCCTCTCTGGAACGCTCACCAACACCGGTAAATACCGAGTTAGAACCGAATCCCTGGTATACATTATGGATCAGCTCTTTGATCAATACGGTCTTACCAACACCGGCACCGCCTAACAGACCCATCTTAAAGCCCTTCTGCATCGGGGCAAAGAAGTCCAGAGCCTTGATTCCGCTCCAGAGGATCGGTCCGTTGACATCGATCTCACCTAATGGAAGACTGTCCGGATAGACGGTTCTGGTATTCCTGGACTCTAACGGAGCCTGATCGATGGGTTCTCCATAAGGATTGAACACTCTTCCCAGGATCGCGTCGGAATATTCGATTTCCAGTCCTCTTGGACTTTTAAATACCTCTGCTCCTCTGTGAAGCCCCTTACAGCTGCCAAATGGGATCAGGCTCGCTACCGAACCCTTCATATCCTGTACTTCAAACTCATACTTACGTCCGCCGTCTTCTGCATACAGCATGTCTCTCCTCTTTAACGGCTCTCCAGCAACAAAGGCTTCTACCATCAGGTCGGAGACAGAAATAATCTTGCCTATACTCATATCCACACCTCATTCGTTAATACATTTTTTTCTTCACATAGTTGTCAACTACTTTCTGGAATTCCTTGCCGCGGATCTCTCTCCGTTCTTCCATGACCCGCTCTTCTTCCATCTCATCGATCTTTTTCAAAGAATCGGTTGTGGCATTCTGTCTGAGAATATTCTCGGCTGCACGGCTGTTTACCAATGCCAGCAGAAGTTCGTAGTTTACATAAGATGAAATCAGCTGCATCATCAGCTGGTTGATATCACCCTCTACCGCAAAATCTCCTGTATAATCCAGGGAATTGTTCTTCTGGGTCCCATCCGTTTTCTGGTCGGACTCTTCTCTCCTGGTAACCGGATATACGGTCAGATTCTTGGCATAAATGGTGGTTGTGTTTTCATAATGGTTATAAATGATGCTGATCTTCGAACAGCTTCTCTCCCGTATCCGTGTCTCTAAAAACTGACGGATCTCCGGCAGATTTCTCTCCAGATCTCCGGCAGTGGTCCGGATGGCAATTTTCTGATCCTCATGGCTGATCAGCTTTCTTCCGATCAGGATCTTCTCTGCATCCGCACCGGCTCTGTTCAACCGCTCATTCATCTGGGAATTGTAGTTGCTGCAGAAGCCGAAATCACTGCCTATGTAGATCTGGATCTCCGGTGCATTGGGATTCGGTTCCATGACCTTTTTATCCAGGATCAGGTTCCGGTTATTCATGATCACATCCATCATCCGGTAAAGCTGTTCTTCCATCATCCGGTATTTGTCCGCTTTTCTTTTGGCGTTGTCAACACGGATCAGCGCATGGAAATTCATAACCTTTACAATGTTACGAATGCTCATAGTCTCCCTCCATGATAGCCTTAAACTTCTGAATACAGTTTTCGGAAGAAATTGCCTGGTATTTATACTGGGTCAGTCCCTCTACGATCCTGGCTCCACGCATCAGACGCGCCCGCATCTCTTTGCTCATCTCATCCATATTCGCCATCTCATATACCTCTCTGGTCTCCAGATAGGTCAGCAGCTCACGGCGGACCACTGCGCCCAGTTTTTTCATATCCGCAGTCTGAACCGCGCCGCCCAGACGGGAAACGCTGAGACCATAATGGATCGCCGGTTTCTGTCCTTTATCGAAGTTCTTCTTAGACAGCACGATCTGACCGTCCGTAATGGAAATGATGTTCGTCGGAATATATCCGGTAATATCACCGCCTCTGGTCTCTACGATCGGCAGAATCGTCACAGAACCGCCGCACAGATGCTGGCATCCACGCTCTAACAGTCTGGAATGGGTATAGAAAATATCCGGCGGATATGCCTCTCGTCCCGGTACATTGCCCAGAAGAAGGCTGATCTGACGGTGTACATCTGCATGATGCTTTAAGTCATCTAACACCAGAAGGACGTCTTTGCCTTCCATCATCAGCTTTTCTGCGATGGTCGCTGCCACATAAGGAGTCAGATACATGACCGGAGGCTTATCATCATTGAAAGCTGCCACGATCATGGTATATTTCATGGCTCCACGAGCCATTAATTCCTGGTAAACTCTTTTGACATTCTTCTTGGTCTTTCCAATGGTCACATAGATACAGATCACATCCTTGCCCGCCTGGTTTGCGATAGCATCTAAGGCGATCTGGGTCTTTCCTGTCTTTTTATCACCAATGATCAGCTGTCTCTGGCCTTTACCGATCGGATAGATCAGATCGATTCCTGCAATTCCTGTCTCCAGCGGACGTTTTACCGTTCCGCGGTCCATGATCGGGATCGGCTCATTCTCGATCTCAATCGGTTCTGCATCCTCAAAAATGCCATCCGTCATCCGGTCATTGCCGAAGATATCGACCACATGGGAAATACTGGAAGGAGAATAAAAGGCTTTGTAAGACTCTCCTGTTCCCGTAACCTGGCTACCTATATAGATCGGTCCCCGCTGACGTACCACAGTTACACGGATATCGGTCTGACGGATGGAATTGACATACCCCTCGCTGACTCCATCGATCAGGACCTTCTCCATATATGCTACATTTTCCAGTCCTTTTACCGTAAGAACATACTCCGTAACGGAAGTAACCAGGCCCACGGCATAGATATTTTTCTGTTCCTTGATCGCATCAATCTTTTTATCTACCTGGTTTTTGATATACTCGCCCATTGCCTTGCTTTTCCTTCCTATATACTAAAATCATACATCCGGCTTCCTCTGCGGACCCGGACTCCTTCGCAGATGGTCTCATCCTGGATCAGGGTTACAGGCTCACCAGCCAGTGCATCCGGATCCGGAGTATATACTGCCACATCGCCGCTGTACAGGGCTTTGGTGGTCCCTAAATATTCCCAGAAACCAATCGCACAGAACTGATCTTGTTTTTCTTCTGTTTCCAGTTCCTCAAGATACATCTTAAGCAGGCAATGGCACTCCTCTGGAAGTGCCTCGCCAATCAGCTGCAGCTGTTCCTCACCTTCCAGAGTGGACATGGAAAAAGCTGTTTCCTGTGAAAGGATCTCCAGGGCCTTCGCCGCCAGATTTCCCCTCTTCATCTCTTCATCTGCCGGAAGCTTTAGAACTGCCTCCACCAGATCTCTGGCATTCACCCGGAAACGATCCCGCACATAACGGTACTCTTTAAAAAATTCCGGATTTGCCGTTCTGGATACTGGAATATCGAAGCCTTTATTCCCAGCAGTCCTTACCGGTGCTTCTGCCTTCGCCTCTGTCTTTTTCTCATGATCCGTTTTCTTCTGGAAAATGTTGCTGTTTAACAGCTCCTGCTCCTCTTTTAATTTCTGCAGTCTGGCTGCCTTCTGTTCGTAAAGCTCATCAAAGGATGACAGCTCATCCATAAAACGCCCTTCCACCTGTTCTTTCACCTTATCCGCCGCCTGACGGACTGCCAGAAAGATAAATACATTCATACACAGGATCACTGCCAGTACTGCAAGAAAGATAAGTATATATTGCATATTTATACCACCATTGGATTAAAATAAATTAACAGGAATACAAATGCAAATAATAACAGGAGCAGAACGGTTAAAACCACGGCTACGGTCATCACTGCCTGAATCACGTCGGATTTGGTCTCCGGGTTTCGTCCGATGGCTTCTGCCGCCTTAGAACCTAAAATTCCAAGACCGATGCCCACTCCTAAAAATGCCAGTCCCAGCATCCAGCCGATCGCTGACACTGTTGTTGAAAGAATCGCTTCCATAATCTCATACCTCCATATATTCTTTTTATAACCGGGTCAGTTGCCTTCCCCGGTTACTTTTTCAGCCCTATGGCTGTACTGCTTTGTTGTCTGTGTCAGTCTTCTGACCGGATTCCTGACTGTTGCCTGATGCTTCCAGATCCTGCACAGCCAGATCATTCTCTGTGTTGTCTGACTGCTGATCTGTCTGGGTATCTGTCTGACCTGTTTTCTGATTCTCGGCATTCTCAGCTGATGGTAACCGATGGCTTGTATCTTCTGTCTCATCATCAGCAGAAACGGCATTCACCGCATCGTTGCTGATTGTCAAAGAATTGCCGGAAGCAGAACCACCGGTCGTGGTTCCTCCGGTTGTCGTTCCGCTGGTTGTGGTTCCGCCTGTCGTGGTCCCTCCGGTTGTCGTTCCACCTGTCGTAGTTCCGCCTGTTGTGGTTCCTCCGCTGGTTGAACTGCTTCCGCTGCCAGAGTTGTTTGAAGACATATTCGGATTGCGGACCTTTGTGGAGCGGATCGTATCCCAGTTTCCACCACTTCCCTTTACCTGTAATTCGAAGCGGTAATACTGGAACTGGGTGTCATCCGTTGGACGCTCCATAGTTCCTGATGCACCGGCATCACCATAAAGCTCTGCGGTATCCACAGATACCTCTTTTGACATGCTGCCGCTGTCATCATACAGACACAGCCGCACTTCTGCCTGATCGTAAGCATCTGCCACCTTTGCGTAATATCCGATCTCATCCACACTTAACAATTCAATCTTCAATGCGCTTTCTACGGATTCTGTCCAGAATCTCATGGTATCCATTTTACGGAACTCTTCTTCTCCTTCCGGCACATATCCGATAACCACTTCATACTTGGTTTCTGGTTTCAGTCCCTTCTTGAAACGGTACTCAGTATCATCTGGGCTGACAGAAATGGAGTCTACCGGAAGGGCATCATCCATATCATCACTTACCTCATAAATTGCCAGGTCAATGACTCCATAATAGCCGAATGGGTCGGAGATCTTAAAGGTAACGTCTGCGTAATTGGAAGCAGCTGTGATCTGACGCAGTCCCATAGACTGTCGTCCCTGTACTGCCTGCTGTCCGGAGTTATCCAGATCACCACCGTTACCACCATTACCACCAGATCCACCGTTTCCGCCAGATCCGCCAGATCCACCGTTTCCACCGGCTCCACCAGTACCACCATTACCGCC
>CAKRWX010000117.1 GCA_934418055.1 uncultured Lachnospiraceae bacterium | reverse complement strand
GGTACTGCAGAAGTACAAAGAGCTGCAGGATATCATTGCCATGCTTGGTATGGATGAGCTTTCTGAGGAAGATAAGCTGACCGTAGCAAGAGCAAGAAAGGTACAGAGATTCTTATCCCAGCCATTCTTCGTTGCAGGACAGTTTACCGGTCTGGAAGGCCGCTATGTGCCGTTAAATGAGACCATCCAGGGCTTTAAAGAGATCCTGGACGGCAAACATGATGATGTGCCTGAGGGTTATTTCCTGAATGCAGGTAGTATTGACGATGTTCTTGCCCGTATGAAATAGGAGGGTGGACCATGGCTGATATGTTTAAATTACAGGTGGTGACCCCGGATAAGTTTTTCTATACGGGGGAGGTTTCCATGGTGGAACTGACGACCACAGAGGGAGAGATCGGTGTGTATGCCCAGCATATCCCGATGACTTCCATTGTAGCGCCCGGTGTACTCAGCATCCATGAGGGTTCTGAGGTAAAAAAGGCGGCACTGCACTCTGGTTTTGTGGAGGTACTTCCAGACGCTGTCACGATTCTTGCAGAAGTGGTTGAGTGGCCGGAAGAGATCGATGCATCCCGCGCGGAAGAAGCGATGACCCGTGCAGAACGCAGACTTAGAGAAAACAAAGCAGAAACCGATGTTTTCCGGGCGGAACTGGCTTTAAAGAGAGCCATGACCCGTCTGGAGGTAAAGGGTAAATAAAGGCGTATATAAAAAGCGTAGCTGCGAAAAGAGCTGCTGTCACATAGGTGGGAGACCATCTGTGGGATGGCGGCTCTTTTTGCGTTTACAATCCAAGGCAGACATTGTATACTAGTGTAATAACAAAGCGAACGTGGGGCGTGTAAGAGGGGTTAAACAGTATGTTGCGGAAAATAATGGAATTATGGATGAAAGTGTCCATCCGGACGAAGATTAAGATCTACGCCCTGGCGGTAATCCTGGTTATGGGACTGTCAGCTGGAATCAGTGTGCAGATTACCGGATTTGGTCTGGATAGCTTTAACCAGATCTTATATGATAACTCACGGTGCAATAATTTCCATGAAGCCCTTACAGAAGAGACGGAAGCCTTTACCCAGTACGCCAGAGAGCGGACCCAGGGCAATAAGGAAAAATATGAAGCAGCCTGTGAAAAGGTGGCCCAGTGCCTGAATCAGCTTCCTTTTGATTATACCTCCATCGGTGCGGAGCGTTACGCTAAGACCTGGATGGTGAAAAGCAGTTACATGAATTACCAGAAGGCCAGGGATACGTTTTTGCGGATGGATCAGAATACTGCCGGGTATATTCCTGCGTTATATCGAATCTATGAACGGCAGCAGTACATGGATACTTATATCCGCCGTCTGATCCAGGTGACGCTGACAGATGGCAATACCAATTACCAGAACGAGGTGGAGAAACTTTATAATCTGCCACGGTATCTGGTGGCATTTTCCATTGTGTTAATGATCTTTATCGGTACTTTCACCAGAGTTTTATCCAATACGCTGGTGGAACCAATGGCGAAACTGGCTGGTATGAGCCGGGAAATGGAACAGAACCATTTTGATACGCCGGATCTGGTGGTGGAAAACCAGGATGAGATGGGAGAGCTGGTAACGGCATTTAATCACATGAAGCATTCCATGGGAGATTATATCAGTACCTTGAAGAAGAACCATGAAATGACAGACCTGCTTCATAAAGAAGAGCTGGAGCGGGTGGAGATGGAGAAACAGCTGGAGGCGGCCAGACTGGAATTTTTAAAAAGTCAGATCAATCCCCATTTCTTATTTAACACCCTCAACATGATTTCCTGTACGGCCAAACTTGAGAAGGCCGGGACTACGGAGAAGATGATCGCCAGCTTAAGCAGCCTGTTTCGCTATAATTTAAAGATGTCGGAGCAGGTGGTATTCCTGGAACAGGAATTAAAGATCGTAGAGGACTATATTTATATTCAGAAAATGCGGTTTGGCGGCCGGATCCGCTATGAAAAGGATCTTCCAGAGGATATTCGGGATATCCAGATCCCGTCCTTTACTCTGCAGCCCCTGGTGGAAAATGCGGTGGTTCACGGAATTTCCAAGAAGGAAATGGGTGGCCGGATCCATCTGCGGGTATGGCGGCAGGACGGCGATGTGCGGATCACGGTGGCAGACACAGGCGCAGGCATGACGGAGGAACAGCTGGTGGATATCCGCAATGCCGTGAAAGAGCGGAGAACTGCCAAGGTTGGAATCGGCCTTGGAAACATTTATAAGCGGGTACATATCATGTATGAACATGGAGATGTGCAGATTTACAGTAAAAAGGGCTGCGGAACAGTGATTTTGATGAAGATTCCGCAGAAAGCGTAATTGGGAGTAATGGAGGCAGAAAATGTATCGTTTGTTGGTAGCAGATGATGAGATGATTGAGCGGGCGGTGCTGGTCCAGATGCTGGAAGAGGAACTTGGAGACCAGTGCCAGATTTTTCAGGCGGAAAATGGAAGGGAAGCGCTGGAGATTTATGAGAAAGAGAAGATCCAGATTGCTATACTGGATATTGAGATGCCGGGAATCACAGGTATTCAGGCGGCCCAGAAGATCCGGGAACAGGACAAGGACTGTTGTATCATTTTCCTGACGGCCTTTGATGAATTTTCCTATGCGAAAAAAGCCATCACCATAAAGGCGCTGGACTACCTGCTGAAGCCTTATGATGAGAAGGAACTGTTGTTGGTTCTGGATGAGGCCATGCGGATGGTGGACGAGCATCAGGTGGACGCAGGGCGGAAAGCGATGGCGGAAACCGCGGCAGGAAGTGCAGATGCAGCGGAAATGAATGGAAATCCAGCGGTGGAAACGTCTGGAGAAAACGCTGGAGAAGTCCGGGACGAGGCTCCTATGGTGGAGACACGCCTGACAGATCTGATCTATCAGTACATCAAGGACAACTACATGTTTGATATTTCCATGCAGGAAGTGGCCCGCACCATGAACTATTCGGAGGCTTATTTCTGTAAGCTGTTTAAGCAGTACTTCGGCAAGAATTTCACTGCGTATCTGACGGAGTACCGGATTGAGACCGCGAAAAAGATGCTTCAGACGCCGACGGTGAATATCAAGGAGATCGGAAAAGCAGTAGGCTATGCGGATTCCAATTATTTTGCCAAGGTATTTAAGCGTGTGACAGGAGAAAGCCCATCGGAATACCGGGGACATGACCTGGTTTAGGGATGGAATGAGGTAGTTGATGAAACGAATGAAAATGCTGGCTCTTGCGGGAGCGGCAGCGGTGGTGTTTTTGACAGGATTCAGCCTGTTTTATGTAAACAAAAAAGAAGAAACGGTTGTACCAGACTTTGTGTTGACTTATGCGGAGAATCAGGCCAGCGATTATCCCACAACCCTGGGCGGGGCTTATTTTGCCCGTCTGGTAAATGAGCGGACGGAAGGGAAAGTGGAGATCCGGATTTATGATAATTCGGTTCTGGGGGACGAGGTGTCTGTTATGCAGCAGATCCAATATGGTGGAATTGATTTTGCCAGAATGTCCATTTCAACGCTGGCAGATGTTGTTCAGTCACTCTATATTTTGGAGATGCCTTATCTTTATCGAGATTCCGATCATATGTGGAAGGTATTGGACGGAGAGATTGGAGAGCAGCTGATGCGGACCATGGACAGTACGGATATCGTACCGTTGTCCTGGTATGACGCAGGTGCCAGAAGTTTTTATTTTCGGGAAGAGCCTGCGGAAAGACTGGAAGATCTAAAGGGAAAGAAGATCCGTGTGCCGGAATCAGCCCTTTTGATTGATCTGATGACTGCATTGGAGGCGGTTCCGGTGCCGTTGGCTTTTGACAAGGTATACTCGGCGTTAGAAACCGGGCAGATCGATGGGGCGGAAAATAACTGGCCGTCCTACGATTCCATGGGTCATGACGAGGTGGCACCGTATTTTATGGTGGATGAGCATATGCGGATTCCGGAGCTTCAGCTGATGGCCAGAAGCACCTGGGATATCTTACCAGAGGAGTATCGGAAGGTGATCGTGGAATGTGCCAGATTGTCGGCCAATTATGAGCGTTCCGTGTGGAAGGAGCGGGTTGACATATCTAGAAAGCGGGTAATCGAAAACGGCTGCCAGGTATTTCCGTTATCCGATGAGGAAAAACAGAAATTCCAGGCAGCCGTGGCCCCTATTTATGAAAAATATTGTGGCGACCAGATGGATCTGGTGGAGAAGATCCGGGAAGTGCAATAACGGATGGTCAGTCTGTTACTGCCGGATGAGATTTTTGCCTGCAGCCAGCCGCCCATTAGGGCGGTGGCACACGGGCATGTCAGGTGTTGTCATTAACACTGCGGCGGCTGGGAAGATACGCAGTAAACGTTGACCGTCTTGCCGCTGCGGCTGTTGAAGAACACCCGGTCTCCTGTGTGGCTGTAGATTGGATGTGGATGTGCGTCCTGTCCAAGCCAGTCGCTTTCGTGCTTGCATAATGGAACCCAGGTTAAAACTCCGGCTTCCCAGTCCGGGAGAACTTTACAGATGTATTCGGCATCCTTCTTATGAGGATCCGGGCCGTTGTCTGTACTGTTTTCCCGGACTTTTTTAACCTCCCAAGGATACTTAAAGTAACCGTCACATACCAGGTTTCCTAAGTGATCCATCAGGAAATGTCCGTAAGCGTTGTAATCGTCTGGAAGGGCGATCTCCCAGTATTTGCCGCTTTCCATGTCGTATTTGCCCACCATGGCCGGGCCGTTTTCATAACCGCCGTGGTAAATAATGGTCTTGCCGTCATCGCTCCACATCTCGTGGCATACCCAGTCCTCGGCGTTTCTTGCGTAGCCTCTTGGGTTGCCTAAGGTGTCATTGCCCTCGGTACGGATGCGGCGGATCTCATCGGTGCTGTGGTCATAGATCCAGATACGGCGAATACCGCAGGCGAAGCTTGGCCACTCGTGGTTGTACATGATGATCTCCGGGTTTGCCGGGTTGAACTGGACGTGGGTGATCCAGCATTTCGGTACGGTTTTCTCAAATAACAGCTCGCCGGTCTCAGTGTCGTAAACGCATAAGTAGCTGTTTAAATTCTCTTCCTGGACACGTCCGTCAATGTTGTAGACCGGGCGCTTGTCCAGGCCGCTTCCTTCGGTCTCTGGATCAAAATCCAGACAACGGCCATCGGTCATCGGCACGCAGAGGCGCTTACCGTCAGCGCTTGCATGGGTGAACGCCGTCATACGTCCGTCTGGAACATGGTTTAATACGGTGATATTTCCGTCCAGATCTACTTTGCAGATCTTATCGTCCTGGATGTAGAAGATCACATTATTCACGCAGTCTAAGCTGACGCTGGCTTTGCCAAGACCTTCGTTGAAGGTGCCGTCAAAGTATACATAGCTTTTTAAGATGCCTTTTTTGTTGTCGCTCAACATCCGCTCTTCGCCGGTACAGAGCTCTTTTACCCATACGTTCGGGGAACCGTTACGGTCGCTGAGCAGGAAGATCCGCTTGTCGTCGCGGCTTAAGGAAGAACAGGTAAAATACAGAAGCTGGGTGTCATAGGAGTCCCGGTCAGCACAGCCGCTGACTAACATCGGACAGTTGATTAATGTTTTTGGCATAACAATAGCCTCCTTTATGATTGATATGAATAATATTTCTGATACCGGATTGTTCCGCACTGTGTGCTTTTGACCCTGGTATTACACTTCCTGCATCCATTCCAGACATAACTCCATCCAATGGGCAATATGTGCGTCCGGGTGCAGGTCTTCTTCCTCGGATTCCACCTCCGGTGTCGCCAGGCTCATGCCGTGACGGCCTCTGTGGAACAGATGGTATTCGCAGCTGGCACCGTCCAGGGTCAGTTTCTGGGCGAACAGCAAGGAATTCATGGCTGGAACCTTCTCGTCCTCTAAGGTGTTCCATAAGAATACCGGCGGAACTTTGGACAGATCTCGATTTTCCAGGGAGAAAAGTTCGATCAGCTCCGGTTTTTCACCGGTGAGACGCTTGCGGGAACGCTCATGGCTGTAAGTTCCCATGGAGATGACCGGATAGCCTAAGATCAGTCCGTCAGGCCGGTTATTTGCCTGCTCTTCTTTGGTGAAAATACTGTCTTCGTTCCAAAGCGCGCCTAAGCTTGCCACCAGATGACCACCTGCGGAAAAACCGGTTACCCAGAGCTTTTCGCATTTATCGCTCCATTCTGGAACGGAGCGGAGATAGCGGACTGCCCATGCCAGTTCTTCCACCAGGCTGGTGCCGTGGACTTCCCGGTCTAAGCAGTAGTTTAAGACTGCGGCGGAGTAACCCTGTTTATTAAATGCCTCTGCGATGGGCTCGCCCTCCCGCGGGGAGAGGAAGCTGTAGCCGCCGCCTGGACAGATCAGGACGGTCTGTTTCTTGATGTGGTCGTGAATGGGGTAGAATTCCAGGGTACCGCCATAAGGGGTGTTGATTGGTTTCATAGTTGATGTCTCCTTAGTTAAAGTTTAGCCAGATCCTTTTGTTTTTGCAAGCCAGATCTACTACGAAAAAAAGAGGCGCCCATAAGGCACCCCCTTTTTATTATCATTATTTCAGTAAAGTTGGAATGAACATACTGATTGCTGGTACGAAGGTAACCAGAAGCAGTGTAATGATCATGCACAGGTAGAATGGCAGGGTTGCCTTTACGACCTTCTCCATTGGCAGCTTTGCAACTGCAGAACCGATGAACAATACAGCGCCTACAGGTGGTGTCAGAAGGCCGATACCACAGTTTAAGATTACCATGACACCAAACTGGATCGGATCGATACCGATGGACTGGGCGATCGGAAGCAGGATTGGTGTCGCAATCAGGATGATTGGGGACATATCCATGATACAGCCAAGAACCAGAAGGATCAGGTTCAGTAACAGTGCAATCAGGATTGGGTTGTTGGTAAGACCAACGATCGCGTTAGCTGCCATATCCGGTACATGAAGACGGGTCAGGCAGAATCCGAAGATACTGGAGGTTGCGATCAGGATCAGTACGATGGATAAGGTGTTGATACAGTTCTCTAACTCGTTCCATACGCCCTTCCAGTCCAGACCTTTGTATACGTATACGCTGACGATCAGGCTGTATACAACTGCGATTGCAGCGGACTCAGTAGCGGTAAATACACCACATACAACGCCGACAACAACGATCAGGACAGCAGCCAGAGCCCAGAAGGAAACGCTTAACTGTTTTATTAAGTTCTTGATGCTGAAAGGCTCACCCTTCGGGTAATGTCTCTTTACAGAAATGATATAAGAACCGATCATCAGGGAAAGAGCTAATACAGCGCCAGGTAAGTATCCGGCCAGGAATAAGCTTCCTACGGAGATACCGCCAGCAGTTGTTGCATAGATAACCATGT